>NZ_JBATXN010000050.1:0-1860 GCF_049673265.1 Mycobacterium sp.
GAGCACTAATGCAAGTTACATTCAATTGGCCCGCGCGCGGGCCGTTTTCGCGTAGTTAGTTAGCACAGTTTCATTTGGAAACGTTCTCGCAACATAGAACAGCGACCATAAGGAACGGCCTTTGTGAAAGCTTTTGACTGACCACGGTTTTGGCGCGACTGCCGACGTTGTCAGTGCAAGGCGGCGACGATGGTCGGACACGGCGCTGTGCCACCGCCTAGCAATCCGATGACTGCATCGACGTCGAGGTGGGCGTCCAACAGATCGGCCATCACATCCAGTTGGGCATCCCGCCGTGCCGGGACATTAATGTCATCGGCCACCACAAAACCGTTTCGGCCCGTTGCCGCCGCGGCGTTGGTCAACCAACTGCGGCGGAATTCGTCGTTGTCGAATAGTCCGTGCCAATGCGTGCCGAATACCGGGCCGCGCCGATACCCCTGCGGGGATCCGTCCACCTCGAACCAGTCGGCCTCGGCGCAGCGGGACAGGCGCCCGTGGTGGATCTCGTAGCCGTGCAGCGAGCCCTCCCAGCGGCGCAGCACCTTGTCGGGAGCGAACACGATGTCGGCGTCGAGCAGCCCGAGCCCCTGCACTCGGCCCGATCGGCTTTCGACCGGGTCGTCGATCCAACGGCACAGCATCTGGAAGCCACCGCAGATGCCCAGTACGGTTCGGCCCGACGCCGAATGCGCAGCGATGGCATGGTCCAGCCCGCGCTCACGCAGCCAGCCCAGGTCAGCGACGGTGGCCTTGGTCCCCGGTAGCACGACGACGTCGGCATCGATGAGGTCGGCAGGTTGGCTGACCCAACGCACCAGCACGCCGGGTTCGCAGGCCAGCGCTTCGATATCGGTGGAGTTGGAGATCCGCGGCAGCCGCGGAACCGCGACCCGTAGCCACCCCGAGCCGCGCGGCGGTTGCGGTCTGCCGATCACTCGGTGGGCCAGCACCGAGACGGAATCCTCGGCGTCGAGCCAGAGGTCGTCGCAGTACGGCAGTACCCCGTACGTCGGGCGTCCGGTGAGTTCGGTGAGTTGCCGCAACCCAGGCTCCAGCAGCGCCGCGTCGCCGCGAAACTTGTTCACGATGAACCCGGCTATTAGCGCTTGGTCGTCGGGTTCAAGCACCGCCACTGTCCCGAAGAGATGCGCCAGCAACCCGCCGCGGTCGATGTCGCCGACCAGAATCACCGGCACATTCGCGGCTCGGGCCAGTCCCATATTGACCAAGTCTGTTGCGCGCAAGTTGATTTCGGCTGGTGATCCGGCGCCCTCACACACCACGGCATCGAATTCGGTTCTCAGTTGCGACAATTCGTCCAGCACGACGGTGAGAAGATTGTTGCGATGCGACCAGTACTCGGTCGCGGTCACGGAGTCGACGGCCTGCCCCCGGATGACCAGTTGTGAGGTCGTGTCGCTGCCGGGTTTGAGCAGGATCGGGTTGAACCGCACGCTGGGGGCAAGACCGGCCGCCCGGGCCTGCATCGCCTGGGCTCGGCCGATCTCACCGCCCTCGACGGTGACTGCGGAATTGTTCGACATGTTCTGCGCCTTGAAGGGCGCGACCCGAATACCTTTGCGCGCCAGCAAGCGGCAGAGTCCGGCGACCACCACCGACTTCCCGGCGTCAGAGCTGGTGCCGGCAACCAGCACCGCACCGCTCACCTTTCTGTGGCGAGCAGACGCAAAAGCCCATTTTTGCGGGGCGTGTCGGGGGCTTTTGCGTCTGCTCGCGCTAGAGACACGTGAGGATGTCCGCGCCGGACTCGGTGACAAGCAACGTGTGCTCGAATTGCGCAGTCCATCTGCGGTCTGTGGTGACCACGGTCCAGTCGTCGTCCCAGATCTCGTAGTC
>NZ_JBATXN010000051.1:0-8389 GCF_049673265.1 Mycobacterium sp.
GGATGGTGGCGGTGACTTTGCGCGTCGAGGCATCGATCACCGACACCGAGTTGTCGCCGTAATCGGTGACGTAGACGGTGTGGGTGCCGGGGTCCACCGCCACCTCTTGCGGGTTCTTGCCGGCCGGGATGGTTGCAGTGACGGTGCGCGTCGAGGCGTCGATCACCGACACCGTGTCGTCCTTGACGTTGGCGACGTAGACGGTGTGGATGCCCGGGTCCACGGCCACCCCATACGGGCTCTTGCTGCCGACGGGCACCTTGGCGGTGACCCGGTAAGTCAAACCAGTCGACGGCGCAGCTGGGCGGGAACTCGCCGCCGGACCCTGACCTGCGGACGGACCCCGACATCCGGATAGGAACATCACGGCCAGCACGCCGGTGACCACCAGTACCGGCACGAGCCGCCGACGCTTTCGGGTTGGTTGAGCATCGCCACTGGCGGTCATATGCGCTCTCCTGGTCGATGTTGTTCTTTCGCAGTGTGCGCGCAGCGCCTAGCCGCCGCCTGCGAGTTTGCCGAATTCGTTGTCGTCGAGCACTTAGACCAGCCGTGAAAGTGCCTGAGCGCATCGTTGATCCGATCGACCAACTCGCGGGCAAGGCGAGCGGGGGCGACCCGGCCAGGCGGCTCGCCGCGGTGAGCGCGTTGGTGTGTGCGCCACCGGTCGGTGCCGCAGCATTCTTGGAGCACGGTTAAGCGGCAGTCGAATCGCTGGCAGGCATCAACCGAAGCCGAAATGTCAACCATCAGCCGAGGTAATACACCGACATAGTGCCCCCGACAGGATTCGAACCTGTGACACCGGCTTTAGGAGAGCCGTGCTCTATCCCCTGAGCTACGAGGGCGAAAGGGCGAGGGACGCCTTCAAATGGTACTTGACGGTGTTCTGGGTATCCGGGAGCCGCTGCGCTAATCGATCGGCTCGACCGTCATCCCGGTGCGATATCGCCAATGGGCGAGACCGCGCCCGCCGACGGCACGGTCGGCATGTTCGTCCTGTATGGCTGGAGCGAGTCTTAACGGGCAGGGCGGGAAGCCCGCGATTCCTGGAGCGCGTAGGGATCGGCCGCGAACCGAGCCGGCGGTTCCCGCGAAGTTACCGAAGCACCGTTTGCGTTTGGGTCACCTTGCCGACCAAGCGATCACCATCCTGGGACAGTTCGGTTTCCACCACGATCACCGTGCGGCCCCGATGGAGCACACGGCTGGTTGCGATAACGACACCCTCTCGAACTCCCCTCAGGAAATTGGTTTTTGATTCGATCGTGCTGGTGCCGACCGCGCCTTCCGGCAGGTTCAAGAAAGCGCATACCGCCCCCGCGCTATCGGCAAGTCCCATCAGCGCACCGCCATGCATTAGGCCACCCGTGGTGCAGCGTTCAGGCGACCATGTCAACTGTGCGCGAACCCGTTGCGGCGACTGCTCCAAACCCTCAATCCCCAGCAGTCGGCAAAACGGCATCGTCGAGAAAAAATCACCGTCGGTCGCTGGCTCGCTCACGATAAATGCACTTCGATGATATCGAAAACCATGGGAGACAAGGTATGCAGCGCACCGGCATAGGTGCAATACCCTCACCCGAGTTGATTCAGGCGATCGCGGGATGAGTGGCGAGGGTTAGGGCGAATGTTGCGCCGTTGAGGGTTAGCAGGAATCCCGCGAATACGAACTGGCCGGAGATGTCGTTGGCCAGCACGTGGGTGTACACCGCGCAGACGAAAAAGACGGTCAACCCGGCTGCTGCCGCGAGACCGATCGGCGGAACCCACAGGCCCATGACAAGCCCCAAAGTGCCGAGGGTCTTGAGCGTGCCGATCGGAAAGGTCAGCCACGACAACGGCACTCCAGCCCGCTGCATGGGCGGAATGATCGGCGCAAAGTGCACGAGGGCACTCACGCCCGAAAATCCGTCGATACCAATGGCAATCATCGTCACGACGAGATATGCGGTGTGCATGGTTAGGCCGCCGAGATTGGATCGAATCGGAAGACAGCGATTCGGCCGGCCAGTGCCTCGACTTCCTCCGGGGTGCCCTGGCTCACGAGGCCGGAGCGTTTCAGGAAGCCGATACCGACCGGCACCTCGACCGGATATACCCGCAGCACCGGGCGGGCTTGCTCGGCGGTCAGCTCGGTTATCTTTATCCGCCTCGCCTTGCGGCCCTTGCTGAGGGTTCCGACGCCGGCAGCTCGCGCATTGCTTGCCCAATCAGCATCCGGGAACCCCGCCACAGCATAGAGCTGCCCGTCGAGGCTGAATGGTGTCATCGGCGTGCTGCGCGGTCGACCTGTCTTGCGGCCCGGCACCGTCAACACCATCGGCGGTCCTGTTGGCAGGCCGAGCTTTTGCACGGCGATCATGAACTTGTTCATAGGTTTTAGCCAGCGAGGTGGCTTCGGGTTGGACATCGCTTTCCCTCGTATCCTTCGTATTTCAGTGAGCTAGTCGGTGAATATGCTCTTGTGCTCGATGACCCATTGCTCGAACGATTGCGCGGGCCGGCCCACGATCTGCTGCACACCGTCGGTTACTACGGCGGGTTCATCGATCGTTGTGGCCAGCATCCCGATGTAGGCATCGCCGAACTCGGGCGGAAAACCCAGCCCGACAAACCGTTGACGAACCAGGTCGTCTGGGACCTCCTGGTATTGCAGCGGCCGACCCAAAGCGGCGCCAATGATGTCGACCATCTCGGTGTTGGTCAGGGACTGTGGGCCCGTCAGCGGAATCTTCTGGCCGACAAGATCATCGGTGAGAAACGCGCGGGCGGCCACCTCGGATATATCACTTTCGACGATGGGGGCGCTCGATGCCGCGGCGTATGCGCCGCGGACGATGTCGCCCGCGCGAATCTGCGCCGACCACATGCCGGCGAAGTTCGTCGCAAAAACCGACGGACGCAGGCTTACCCACTGCAGTCCCGAGTCGACGGCCAGTTGCTCTACCTCTTTGTTCCGGTCTCCGCGAAACCGCGACGGTTGCCGGGAGAAGTCGTCGTCGGCGTTGATGGCCGACAAGGCCACGAGCCGGGTGACGCCTTCGCGGCGGGATTGCTCGACCACCGCGGCCAGTTCGCCGCCCAGGGCGCGCGAATTCAAGAAGACTGCGGAGGCGCCGGCAATCGCCTCGGTGACCGACCGAACCACCTCAACCTCGGCGGGCAGGCCGGCTGACTGTGGTTGCCGGGTGACCGCGCGTACTTTCGCGCCGGCATCGACAAGCTGATGGACGAGCGGTCGGCCGACATTGCCGGTCGCTCCGGTAACGACGATGGTCATGATCCCTCTCCTGGACCTAGTGGCTGTGTACGGGCCACGGCGAGCAGCCCTGTATCCAAGGACGGGATGGCGGCGCAGAAAGTTACGAACTTGGTGGGGCGCAACCGGTCCAATTGGCTATGCGTGACACGGATCACGCGGCGGTCGCCCACTCGGCGTGGCTCACAACCCCACCTGCTGTGCCTGACCCGCTCACGACGGGTTCTATCCGCGCGTGAGGGCGATTTCACGGCGGCGACACCGTGGAGAGCCGCGCAGCAACATCGCATCCCTACGTTGAGAGGACTGTCGGAAACTCGAGGAGATGCGGTGGCGCGCTCGCACACGATCACAGGTTGGAACCCGGAGGACCGGGCCGCATGGCAGGCGGGCGGCGAGGCCACCGCGCGACGAAATCTGCTGTGGTCGGTAATCGCTGAGCACGTGGGATTTTCGGTCTGGTCGCTGTGGTCGGTGATGGTGCTGTTCATGCCGCAGTCGGTATACGGGCTCACGGCGGGGGACAAGTTTTTGATCGCCGCCACCGCGACGCTGGTCGGCTCGACGCTGCGATTGCCCTACACGATGGCGACCGCGCGGTTCGGCGGTCGCAACTGGACCGTCTTCTCCGCCTGCGTACTCGTGCTGCCCGTCGTCGCGACAATCGTCGTGCTTGCCGATCCCGGTCGTCCGCTGTGGGTCTACCTGGCCTGCGCGGCGGTCTGCGGCCTGGGCGGCGGCAACTTCGCGTCGTCGATGACCAACATCAACGCGTTTTTCCCGCAGCGGCTCAAGGGTTGGGCGTTGGGCCTCAACGCGGGCGGCGGGAACATCGGTGTTCCTGCCGTGCAACTGGTCGGCCTGTTCGTGATAGCAATCGCGGGCAACCGGCAGCCGTATTGGGTGTGCGTGTTCTACTTGGTGGCCTTGGTCATCGCCGCGATCGGGGCGTCCCGGTTCATGGACAACCTCGACGTCGTGTCCGTCGACACGCGCGCCATGCGCGCCGCGTTGCGCAATCGCCATACCTGGTTGGTCAGCCTGCTCTACATCGGCACCTTCGGCTCGTTCATAGGTTTTGCGTTCGCCTTCGGTCAGGTGCTGCAGATGTCGTTCGCCGCAGGCGGACAAAGCGCGGCACAGGCATCACTGCACGCCGCCCAAATCGCCTTCGTCGGACCGCTGCTCGGTTCGGTCTCACGAATTTACGGCGGCCGGTTCGCCGATCGGCTCGGCGGTGGCAAGGTCACGTTGTGGGCCTTCCTCGGCATGATCGGCGGCGTCGTGATCCTCGCGATCACCGCCACCTCCGCGGGTCGTCACACCAGTGCAGCGACCATGGCTTGCTATGTGATCGGCTTCGTCATCCTGTTTGTGCTCAGCGGCATCGGCAACGGCTCGGTGTACAAGATGATCCCGTCCATCTTCGAAGCGGCGTCGCGCTCGCTGAAGGCCGACGAGAAGACGCGGGCCGACTACTCCCGCTCGATGTCCGGAGCGGTGATCGGCATCACCGGCGCGATCGGCGGCCTCGGCGGGGTGGTGATCAACCTCACGCTGCGCAGCTCGTACCTCAGCCACGGGACAGCTACTGTTGCCTTCTGGGACTTCGCCGCGTTCTACGCGGTCGCGGCGCTGGTCACCTTACGTTTCTACGTGCGGATGCCGTCCGGCACCGTCGCCGATCACCCCACTTTGAGTACAGCCCGTGTCTAACCGTTCCCCTACCATTGATCAGATGCCGGCGCCTTGGATCTCGGCAGGCGGCGACGGCGTGACCAGTGCCGACGTGCCGTCGCTGACGGGTTTCACCGTGGCCATTACTGCGTCGCGGCGAGTCGACGAGTTCGCGACCATGCTGCGCCGGCGCGGCGCCGACGTCGTGACGGCTGCGGCCATCCATATGGTGCCGCTGGCCGACGACGCGCGGCTGCGCGCGGCCACCGAGGACGTGATTGCCACCCCACCCGACGTGCTGATCGCGACCACCGGTATCGGTTTTCGCGGCTGGGTGGAGGCGGCCGGCAGCTGGGGGCTTGCCGAGGAGCTGCTGGATGCGCTGCGCAGCGCCCGGGTGATCTCGCGCGGGCCGAAGGCCACCGGAGCGTTGCGCACGGCCGGTCTGCGCGAAGAGTGGTCGCCGGCGTCCGAGTCGTCCGAAGAGGTGCTCGCGCACCTGAGTGCCGAGAACCTCGTCGGCAAGCGGATTGCGGTGCAGCTGCACGGCGTCACCGACGACTGGAACCCGGTGCCGGGATTCCCTGACATGCTCGCCGAGCGCGGCGCCACGTTGGTCGCGGTGCCGGTCTATCGGTGGGAGCCACCGGCAGACCCGGCCGAGCTGGATGGTCTGATCGAGCGCGTCGCGCGTGACGGTGTCGACGCCGTCACATTCACGTCCGCGCCGGCGGCCGCCTCCTTCCTGATGCGGGCCAACGAGTTGCAGCTGACCGACGCGGTGATCGGCGCGCTGACGACTTCGGTCACACCTTTCTGCGTGGGCCCGGTGACCGCACGCCCGCTGGACAATATTGGGGTGGCGTCGGTGCAGCCCGGGCGGATGCGACTCGGCGCACTGGCCCGCGTCGTCGCCGACGAACTTCCTTGCCGGAAACCGGATCTCGCTGTTGCCGGCCACCGCCTCGGCGTGCACGCGGCGTGCGCCGTCGTCGACGGTGAAGTGCGCGACCTGTCACCGAACTCGCTGACCCTGCTCAAAGCGCTTGCGCGGGTACCCGGCGCGGTGGTGTCGCGGGATGTGCTGCTCGAGGCTCTCGGCGGCGACGACCCGCACGTGGTCGAGGCCGCCGTCAACCGGCTACGGTCCGCGCTCGGCGCTAAGGTACTGATCGCCACCGTGGTGAAACGCGGCTACCGCCTCGCGGTGGAGTACATGCCCGACGACACCGACGCGAACGCCTAACATGGCCCAAACGACCACCTTGTTAGTGGCACATGGAACCCGAAATCCGCATGGCGTCAGAATGATCGGCGATCTCGCGGCAACCATGGCGGGCGTCCTCGACGAAACGGTGCGGGTGGCGTTCGTCGACGTGCTGGGGCCCACGCCCGACGAAGTGCTGCGAATCCTGCACGACGAGCCGACGGTGCTGGTGCCAGCGCTGCTATCCAGCGGCTACCACGTCCGGTCCGATGTGCCGCGACACGTTGCGGCATCGGGGCATTCGGCGGTCACCGTGACACCCGCGCTCGGGCCGTCGTCGGAGCTGACCCGCGCGCTGCTCGACCGGCTGCTCGAAGCGGGTTGGCGTCCCGACGATCACGTGGTGCTTGCGGCCGCTGGCACCAGCGACCGGCACGCGCAGAGCGAGATCGCGACCGCGGCTGCGATGCTCTCGGCGCTGGTCGGCAGCCGGGTTTCGATCGCGTTCGCAGCGCCGTGCCGGGACGGCTCCGGCTACCCGTCGGTGCCTGAGGTGGTGGCCCGGGTTCGCCGGACGGCTGGCCGCCGGGTGGCGGTGGCGTCGTATCTGTTGGCGGACGGCCTGTTTCAGGGACGGCTGCACAAGTCGGGAGCCGACGTGGTGGCGGCGCCGCTGGGTTCGCATTCCGCGGTGATCCGGCTCGCCTGCCTGCGACGACGGCACGCCGGAGTGCTTGCGGCCGCCGCGTCGGCTGAGCCCGCGGTGCCCGTCGGTCAGGCGGACAGCTCGCCGCGGCGGTAGCCGAACTGAATTTCGGGGGAGTTGGCGACGTAAATGGTCCCGTCAACCGCGATGCGGGTGTCATACACCGGGATGGAAACATCCGCAGCGTCTAGACATTCACCGTCGAGCAGGCTGAACGCCTGCTTCTTCAACGGGGACTGCACGACCGGGATGCCACCGCGGTCGCCGACGATGCCGCGCGAGAGCACCGCGGCACGACCTATCGGATCGATGTTGCCGACGGCCCGGATGCTGTCGTCCACCAACCGAAACAGCGCGACCTGGGTGCCGTCCGGCAACAGCACCGCCACGCCGCGCAGCGGCTCCAGCCGGGACAACGGGCACGCGGCAGTCCAGTCCCCACGCCAGCGGCTCACGTCGTACAACTTGGTCATCGAAAACTCCTGACTGTCGGTGGGTTAACGGGACGGCACCGCGGGGGTGCCGATCAGAACGGGAACCTTTCGCCCGTTCTTTTCGGTGAATTCGACTGTGGGATCGGGCGATCCGGGCGCATTGACGAACGACACGAAGCGGGACAGCTTGTCGGGGTCGTCGAGCACGGCTTTCCATTCGCAGGCATAGCCGGACACATGCCGTTCGATGGCTTCCTCGAATTCCGCTGCAAGGCCCAGCGAATCGTCGATGACCACCTCGCGCAGGTGATCCAGGCCGCCCTCGAGCCCCTCGACCCACGGCGCGGTGCGCTGCAACCGGTCTGCGGTGCGGATGTAGTACATCAGGAATCGGTCGATGTAGCGCACCAGGGTCTTGTCGTCGAGGTCCGAGGCGAGCAGCTGGGCGTGCTTCGGTGTCATACCGCCGTTGCCGCCGACGTACAGGTTCCAGCCGGCCTCGGTGGCGATCACGCCGACGTCCTTCCCGCGAGCCTCCGCGCATTCGCGCGCACAGCCCGAGACACCCATCTTGAGCTTGTGCGGCGACCGCAGGCCGCGGTAGCGCAGCTCCAAATCGATGGCCATCTGCACGGAATCCTGTTGGCCGTAGCGGCACCAGTCGGTGCCCACACAGCTCTTCACGGTGCGCAGCGCCTTGCCGTAGGCGTGACCGGATTCCATGCCGCCCTCGACCAGCCTGGCCCAAATCTGCGGCAACTGGTCGACGGTGGCACCGAACATGTCGATCCGCTGTCCGCCGGTGATCTTGGTGTACAAGCCGAAATCGCGGGCGATCTCGCCGATCAGGATCAGCTGCTCGGGGGTGATGTCCCCGCCCGGCACCCGCGGCACCACCGAGTAGGTGCCGTTGCGTTGCAGGTTGGCCAGGAAGTGGTCGTTGGTGTCCTGCAACGATGCCTGCTCGCCGTCAAGGATGTGTTCGGAGCTGGTCGACGCGAGGATCGAGGCGATGGCCGGTTTGCAGATATCGCAGCCGGTGCCGGTGCCATACCGCTCGATCAAACCGGAGAAGGTGCGGATAGCACTTGCCTGGATGATTT
>NZ_JBATXN010000052.1:0-5620 GCF_049673265.1 Mycobacterium sp.
GCACACGGGTTTGCAGTCGTTGGTGAACATGTCCCAGATCACGGCTCGCCCGGATCACGCGAGCCCCGCAGCCCGCCAACATTGGCTGGCCGAGCGCGTGCTCGACTGGTCGGGCATCGGCGCCACACACCTGCGCCCGCCGTTCTTTCTGGAAAATCTGGTCATCTCCGCCGCCACCATTGCGGCCGAAGGCAAGATGTATCTCCCTTACGGCCAAGGACGGCACGCTCCCGTCGCGGGAGCAGACATCGCCCGGGTGGCAGTGGGCATCCTGACCAATCCTGGCAAGCACACCGGCAAGACGTATGTGCCCACCGGCCCGGTGTCGTTGTCGATGACCGAGCAGGCGCGCGAATTAACGCGCGTACTAGGACGTTCGGTGGAGTACGTGGACCTTCCCGTCGAGCACTGGCGGCAGGCCCTATCTGAGCTCGACAGTATGTCGCCTTACTTGATCGAGCACCTCTCGGCCGTGGCCGTGAGCTACCAGCACGGTGAATTCGACGCAGTGACTGATGTCGTCGAAACGATCGGCGGCGCCCCGCCGCAATCGTTGGAGGCGTTCATTCGCCAGCACCAAACGATGTTCGGTGTAGCGCAGGAGGCTCGCCGAAATGCCTAGCGAATCACGGCACCGAGGGCTGATCTCAGTGATCGGCGCCACCGGCCAGCAAGGCGGCGCTGTCGTCGACGCTCTTCTGAACCTTGCAGTCCCGATTCGCGCAGTTATTCGAAATCCAAACGGCGACAAGGCTCATAGGCTCGCGGAGCGCGGAGTCGAGGTAGCCTACGCAGACCTCGAAGACGTCGGTTCGGTGCGGGCGGCGTTCGACGGTGCTGCGGCGGCGTTCGCGATGACCACCCACGACGGGCCGGACGGTCCGCAGCGCGAAGTTGCCCACGGGCAGGTGATCGCGGCGGCCGCCGCCGATGCCGGGTTGCCGTTCCTGGTTTACAGCTCGATCGGCGGTGTCGAACGTGACAGCGGTGTGCCGCATTTCGAAAGCAAGCATCGCATTGAGCAACGTCTACTCGAGTCCGTCCCGGTGACCTTTGTGCGGCCAACGTTCTTTATGGAGACGCTGCGCATGATGATCCGGCACGACGGGGATCGTGTCGCCGTCGCGATGCCCTTGCCTGGCGATGTTGCGGTGCAGATGATTTCGGTGCGGGACATCGGCCGGGTGGCGGCGACTATCTTGGCAAAGGGCGAGCCTGCGGTGGCGCCGGTGGAGATCGCCGGTGATGAGCTGACCGGCGAGCAGATCGCCGAGCGGATCGCCCAACGGCTCGGCTTACCCGCCACCTACGTGCAACTGCCCCTAGATGTCCTGGGCGACGACCACGACCTCAAGATGATGTTCCGTTGGTTGGCCCGCCTGCCTGCCTATCAAGCAGATTTCGCGCGCACCCGAGAGCTAGTTGGCGATGTGCAGGACTTGTCGGGGTGGTTGGCCGAGAAGCCGTCAGACGGCGCGGTCGATCTGGTCGGGGGAGTACTGGATGACGGGAGCTGAGTCGCCGTAGATGTTCAGGGTGTGAATGAAGCGGTGTAGTCCCATGGCCGACGCGCAGGTGAAGCCAAGCTCCACGATCTGAGCCGCGGTGAAGTGCTCGCCGAGGCGCCGATAGAACTCGTCGTCAATCGCGTGGTGATCCGCCGAGAGCAGATCAAGGAATTCGATGGCGATCTGCTCCTGCGGCGTGAGCGTGCCATGGCCCGGCGCGAGAAGACATGCAACATCGTCGTCGGTGATCGAATCGTGCTTACGCGATTGGCTGCAGGGCTCGCATTCGCCCAGTTGCGCGCTGCGAATGCGGACGAGCTCCAACAGTCGGCCGCCCAGCAGCGTGTCAGCCCCCAGGTAGGTGCGCGCCATGTTCACCTGGGCAAGTTGGGCGCTGCGATAGGCGAAGATCTGCAGCGGCACTGGTGTGGCGTATAGCCCATCGGCTACGCCGCCCTCGACTATTTCGCGCGATTGCTCACTGAGCTGATCCATCGGGATCGGTGCGATACGTGGCATACCTTGACCGTAACGCCGTCCAGGTTTGTTCGGCGGCAGTTGTGCGATTGGCGGCGGGCCAACTAGCGAGGGAGGCGGCGCAGGTGTCTCGTTTGATCGGCAAGATAGCAATTGTGACGGGTGGCGCCGGGGGTATCGGTGCGGCAACTGTGCAGGCTCTCGCGGGCGAGGGCGCTTCGGTTGCGGTCGTCGACATCGACGAGAACAAAGCAGCCCAGGTCGCCGCCGAAGTCGTCGCATCCGGAGGCGACGCCATTGCCCTCGGCGGCGACCTGTCGGTCGAGGCCGCCGCCGAAGCGGCAGTGCGGTCCACGCTCGCCCGGTTTGGCCGGCTGGACATCCTGCACAACAACGCTGCCCTGACGGCTTCCGATTTTCTGGTCCGCGACACCACAGTGACGGAAATGGCGCTCGACGTGTGGGAGCGCTCGGTCGCGGTCAACCTGAGCTCGCAAATGTTGATGTGCAAGCACGCCATCCCGGCGATGGTCCAGACCGGCGGAGGGTCGATCATCAACATGTCGTCGGGGGCGGCGCTGTCGGGTGACCGCACCCGCGTCGCGTATGCCGTCGCCAAGGCCGGGGTAAACACGCTGACGATGTATGTTGCGACCAGTCACGGCAAGCAGGGTGTGCGAGCGAATACCGTTGTGCCGGGCTTGATCCTGACCGATGCAGTCAAGAAACATCTCTCGGAAGACATACTGGCGAGCCTGGGGAACGCCACCCTCACACCTTATCCGGGCAGGCCCGAGGATGTCGCAGACCTCGTGGTATTCCTGGCATCCGGCGAATCGCGTTACATCACCGGCCAAATGATCTGCATCGACGGGGGCATGTCGACCCACGTGGCGGCCAAGACGGATTGACGTTACCGCGCCGGGCCGAGAACGTACTCACCGGTGGTCGGGTGGTGGTACCAGCCACACGACGCCTGGGTCCCACCGTCGACGTGAATGGTTTGGCCAGTGATATAGCTGGCCATGTCAGACGCCAGGAAGACTGCGGCGCAAGCCATTTCATCGACATGGCCTGCTCGGCCCATCGGCACAACGAGGCCGAACTGCTGGCCGGCATTCGGGCCTGCGATCGCAGCTATCCCCTCGGTCAGCGTGATATCGGGTGCCAGGGCATTAATCCGGATGCCGTGCGGCGCGAGCTCAAGGGCGGCAGTCTTGGTGTAGTTGATGACACCGGCCTTGGCCGCCGCGTACGTCGCGAAACCCGGTGCGGCCCTGATACCTTCGATCGAGGTCACGTTGACGATGCTGCCGGACATCTTCTCCTCGACGATTCCACGAGCTACCCGCTGGGTGCATAGGTAGACGTGGCGAAGGTTGGCCCGGTACAGGGCATCCCAGCCGTTCTCGGTGGTTTCCAGGATCGAGGACTGGAACACCCCGCCGGCGTTGTTCACCAGGATGGTCACCGGCCCGAGTTCGGCGACCGTGCGCGCCAGCGCGGCGTCGACCTGTGCGCTGTCGCGGACATCGGTGGTGATACCCAACGCGCCGATCTCCGCTGCCGCGGCGGCGCACGACTCTGGATTGCGTTCCCAGATCGCGACCGTGGCTCCGAACGCTTTGAGACCTGCCGCGACACCGCGGCCGATACCGGCTCCGCCGCCGGTGACCACCGCAACGCGGTCGGTCAACAGAATCTTCGAGGGATCGATAGGCATGCAGAAACCCTAGAACAACGGCAGGTGACGTGTTACTTTCTTTACGTCTTGTGTTGTGAATGTAAAACAACAAGGGTGGCCTATCGTGCCCAGCACCATCTTCGTGACCGGCGGCACCGGTCAAACCGGGTCCAACGTTTGCGAACAGCTGGTCGAGCGGGGCGACCACGTGCGCGCGCTGGTACGTAATCCCGACGAGGCCGCCGCGCTCGCCGAGATCGGTGTCGAGCTCGTCAAGGGCGACGTCTCGGACGCCGACGATGTCCGTCGCGCGGCGAAGGGAGCAGAGGCCGCGATTCACTGCGCGGCACTGCTTGGGGGCGCAAGCCAAGACTTGGAAGACTTCAAGGCGGTCAACACGATTGGTACGACGAACGTCCTGAATGCGGCAAAGACGCTGGATTTTCGTCGGGTGGTCGCGCTGAGCACAGCCACGTTTCTCAACCTCAGCAAGGGGCTACCGTTCGAGGAGGCGCCCGTCCTCGAGAAGCCACCAAACGACCCCTACACCGTCACCAAACTCGCGGCGTTTCTCGAAGCGCACAAGCGTGCCGAGGCGGGCGATGACGTGCTCACCTGCCATCCGGGAGCGATTTACGGTCCGGGCCTGGTCGTCGAGCGTGCCCTGCACCGAACCAGCTTCAACCGCGTCTTGTTGGCCGGGATGCGAGGGCGGATCAAGCGGTATCTGGCATTCCCTGTGACGTGGGTGGCCGGCGCCGACGTCGCAGCGGGAGCGATCGCTGCCCTGGACCGAGGGGTCGCGGGCGAACGTTACTTGCTGATCGGCCGGCCGGAGGACACTTTCAGCACCGCGGGCGGCATCAATCGCGCCTGTGAGATCGCGGGCATCGACCACCGCGTGGAGGACCTGGACTATCGCTCCGACCCGGAGGCACTGACGGCCGAATTCGGCCCCACGTTGATGGCGATCGCCAAAGCCGCAGCGAAGCAAGTGCGGACGCCGAGGCCTCGCGACAACCTCACCAGCCGGCGGCTCGATTATCAGCCGATGTCCTTCGACAACGGGCTGCGCTTGCTCATCGGATGGCTGCGCAAACTCGGTCGCCTGGAATGAGCCGAGTGGCGAGCGAGTCCGCAGCACGTCAATCCCCGTTGGATCGCAGGGATAAGTCCGAACGCATACTCACCGCGGCGCGGCGGCTCGTCGGTCAACAGGGCGCCCGCAGATTGTCGTTGACGGATGTGGCAACGCTTGCTGGGATTTCGCGACCCACCCTCTACCGCTACTTCCCCACCAAGGAAGACTTGCTCACTGCGCTGGGGAAGCTTGAATACCAGCGAATCAACGTGGCAATGCAGCAGGCCATCTCGGGCGTATCGGGCCTGGAGCGGCTCGAGGCGGCAGTCGATGTCGTTGCGGCCTTCCTTCGCGAACAACCGCCCCGCAGCCTCGTCGACCTCGACCCAGGATTCGTCAACGACGAAATGGCGCGCGTGCTGCCCACGGTTGCAGAGGTGTTGGCGGCTGTCCTCACCCAATGCGCCGATGAGGCCGACATCGCTTTTCCCGCTTCCCCGCATGACATGGCGGGTGCCATCGCACGAATAGCGTTGAGCCACTATATCTTTCCCGACGTCGATGCTGAAGCAGCCCGCCGTCAGATCCGCGCCGCAGCGGGACTACCCGCCAGCTAGCGGTCAGGCTCGGGTCATGCGGCGCAATGTGATTGGGTTGTTCGGCTCGGCCCAGGTGATTTCGAAGTAGTTGTCTTCTGGGTCGCAAAGGTAGGCAGAGCGGCCGGCGAAGAACTCGGCGTCGACGGGCTCTTTCGTAACGCGCGCCCCCGCGTTGCGCATGTGCTCGGTCAGCTCGTCGACCTCTTCGGCTGTGTCGACCATGATGCCAACGGTGGAGCGGATCCCTGCACTGCCCAGGTCCGGTTCGGTG
>NZ_JBATXN010000053.1:0-2991 GCF_049673265.1 Mycobacterium sp.
CAGGGTTGCGTCGACGAAAGTGTCAAGTACGCAAAGGAACGCGAAGCCTTCGGTCAACCGATCGGACGTAATCAGTCCATCGCATTCACCATCGCGCGGATGGAAGCCCGCGCTCACACCGCGCGCACCGCCTATTACGACGCCGCGGCGCTGATGCTGGCCGGGAAGCCGTTCAAGAAGGAGGCGGCGATCGCCAAGTTGGTGGCCAGCGAGGCGGCGATGGATAACGCACGTGATGCCACCCAAATCCACGGCGGCTACGGGTTTATGAACGAGTTCACCGTCGCCCGCCACTACCGGGATAGCAAGATCCTGGAAATCGGCGAGGGCACCACCGAAGTGCAGTTGATGCTGATCGCGCGCGAGGTTGGGCTGTGAGCGACGAAGTGCGCGAGGTTGTTCAGCGCGGACTGTGGTTCGAAGAATTCGAGACCGGCGTGCGGTACCTGCACCGCCCAGGGCGGACCATCACCGAAGCCGACAATGTGTTGTTCACAACGCTGACCATGAATACCCAAGCGCTGCACCTGGATGCGGCATTCTCTGACGCGCTGCCGCCGTTCAATCAGCGATTGGTGAACTCGATGTTCACCTTGTCGACTCTGGTCGGATTGTCGGTCGCGCAGCTGACCCAGGGCACCATTGTGGGTAACCTGGGCTTCTCCGAGATTGCGTTCCCCAAGCCGCTGTTCCATGGCGACACGCTCTACGCCGAGACGGTGATCACCGACAAGCGGGCATCCAAGAGCCGTCCGGGGGAGGGCATCGTGACGTTTGCGCATACCGGTCGAAATCAGCACGACGATGTCGTCGCCACCGCGAGCCGCAAGACCCTGGTGCGGATGCGACCACCGGAGGCTGCTGGTGGGGGGGCCTGATGGGTCTTCAGAATCCCGGCCCGGCGTGGCTTTTCTGTCCGGCTGATCGTCCTGAGCGCTACGAAAAAGCCGCGGCCGCAGCGGATATCGTGATCCTCGACCTCGAGGACGGCTGCGCCGCCGCCGACCGGCCCGCCGCGCGGAAAGCGCTCGTCGACGTTCAACTCGACCCCGCCAGCACCGTGGTGCGCGTCAACCAGTTCGGCACCGCCGACCAGCAACTCGACCTCGAGGCGCTCAAGAGCACCGGCTATGACACCGTGATGTTGCCTAAATGCGAAGCGGCAGAAAAGGTCGGAGCGTTGGCGCCGCTGCAGGTCATTGTCCTGGTCGAATCCCCAATGGGTGCCCTGGCCGTCACTGAGACGGCATCGGTGGACAACACCGTCGCGGTGATGTGGGGCGCCGAGGATTTGTTCGCGGTGCTCGGCGGTACCGCGAATCGCTACCCGGACGGGACATACCGCGAGGTGGCCCGCCACGTTCGCTCGCAATCGTTGTTGGCTGCCAAGGCGCATCGTCGGCTCGCGCTGGACTCGGTGTATCTCGACATCAAAGATCTCGACGGGCTGCGCGCCGAAGTCGACGACGCGGTTGCTGTGGGCTTCGACGTGAAGGTTGCTATCCACCCCAGCCAGCTACCCGTGATACGGGCCGGTTATGCGCCGTCGCCCGACCAAGTGCAGTGGGCGCGACACGTACTTGCCGCAGCCGCCGATGAACGCGGTGTCTTCGCATTTGAGGGCATAATGGTAGATGCGCCTGTGTTACGGCGAGCCGAGCGAATTGTGCAGCTGGCGGCCGACGTCAGCTCATAAGCGGTCGCGCTTTTCGGGTTTGCTCTGACCCGCCGCACACCTGTGGCGGCCGTTGGTTGGAGGCGGTATGGCTGAAGCTGCTATCACGCCGATGAGTGTCGATCTTGAGCCGGTGCAACTCGTCGCAGCCGATGGAACACCCACGACGGAAGCACGTTACAGTCGCGCGCTGCCGGCGGAGACGCTGTGCTGGCTCTACGAGATGATGGTGGTCACCCGCGAGGTGGACGCCGAATTTGTCAACCTGCAGCGACAGGGTGAATTGGCCCTGTTCGCATCGTGCTGCGGCCAAGAGGCGGCACAGGTCGGCGCGACCGCTTGCCTCCGCAAAACCGATTGGCTGTTTCCCCAGTACCGGGAATTGGGTGTTTATCTGGTACGCGGTATCCCGCCCGGCCATGTCGGTGCCGCCTGGCGTGGAACATGGCATGGCGGGCTGGATTTCACCAAAAAGTGCTGTGCTCCGATATCGGTTCCGATCGGCACCCAGACGTTGCATGCCGTCGGCGCCGCGATGGCTGCCCAAAGGCTCGGCGAGGACTCGATGACGGTGGCGTTTCTCGGCGACGGCGCCACCAGCGAGGGCGACGTGCATGAGGCGCTGAATTTCGCGGCGGTGTTCAAGGCGCCGTGTGTGTTTTACGTGCAGAACAACCAGTGGGCGATCTCGGTGCCGCTGAGCAGCCAGACTGCCGCGCCGTCCATCGCTCACAAGGCGATCGGCTATGGCATGCCCGGCGTACGGGTGGACGGCAACGACGTGCTTGCCTGTTATGCGGTGATGGCCGAAGCCGCTGCGCGGGCCAGAGCCGGCGGCGGGCCGACGCTGATAGAGGCGATCACCTACCGGCTGGGCCCGCATACGACTTCGGACGATCCGACGCGATACCGAAGCCAGGAAGAACTGGACCGCTGGCAGATGCTCGATCCGATCCCGCGGTACCGCACCTTCTTACAGGGCGAAGGACTGTGGTCGCAGCGGCTGGAAGACCGAATCACCGCCCGGTATATGCGGCTTCGGGCCGATCTGCGCGATGCGGTGTTCGACGCTCCCGACGTCGACGTCGACGAGGTCTTCACCACCGTATACGCCGAAATGACACCCGGACTCGAAGCGCAACGTCAACAGTTGCGCAGTGAAATCCGCCGGGAGGCGTGATGACCCAGATCGCCGAACCCCCGACCAGACCCAGCGCCGACCACGCGCTCGCTGCCAAGCCGTTGACGATGGTCCAGGCGCTCAACCAAGCATTGCGTGACGCGATGGCCGTCGATGACCGGGTGCTGGTTTTCGG
>NZ_JBATXN010000054.1:0-3639 GCF_049673265.1 Mycobacterium sp.
GCGGGCCGCCGCTAGCTTCACCGTCCGCGATGTGGCGCCCGACGTGTTGCTGTTCGGCAATATTGGACTATCCCAGCTCAGTACTGCTGCGGTTGAGGACATTTCGAACGCGCTGAAACGGGTCGAAGCAGACGTGCTTGCGGTGCATACCAATCCGCTGCAGGAAGCGGTCCAGCATAACGGTGACAGCGACTTTTCCGGATCGATCGACAGGTTGCGCCAGGTGGCCGGCGCACTGGAATATCCGGTGTTACTCAAAGAGGTTGGCCACGGCATCGGTACGTCGGCGATCACGGAGTTGCTGGATGATTCGGGCGTGCCGCCGGTGGCGGCGATCGATGTCGCAGGCGCCGGTGGCACCTCCTGGTCACGCGTGGAGCAACTTGTTCGGTACGGGGAGTTGCGTTATCCCGCTTTAGCCGACTGGGGCATACCGACGGCACGGGCGATCGTAGAGGTGCGCGAGGCGCTTCCCACTATCCCGCTGGTCGGCTCCGGTGGTATTCGAACCGGCATGGATGCCGCCAAGGCGCTGGCGTTGGGCGCAGATGTGGTGGCGATCGCTCGTCCGCTGCTCGCTGCGGCAATCGAATCCTCCGACGCCGTAATCGGCTGGCTGCAAGGGTTCCTCGACGAGCTTCGAATCTGCCTACACGGCGCCGGCGCAGCGGACCTACAGGCCCTGCATGCAGTCGGCCTGACACCGATCGTGTAAGTCGGTCGAGTAGATCACTGCGGCTCAGTGTGTTTGACTCGACTATTCTTCTTGCTGGCGCGCGAGGTCGGTGAGTTAGCTTGCTGGGCAGCAAGCTCACTCTCAAACTTCGACATCGCCGCGAGCATCGCGCTGAACACCCGATGAGCAGCCGTAAGATCCTTATCGCTCAGATCGGCAAGCGCAGCGCGGAGATGGACGCCCAGCGGAGCGAAAAACTCGTGAGCCAGCTCCATACCGCTATTCTCATACCGGAGAAGCGCTTTGCGCCGATCCGCGGGATCGGCTTCACGCCGGACATGGCCGGCTTCGATCATTCGATCGACAAGGTAGGTGATCGCAGGCGGTGAGACGTCCATGCGCTTTCGCAGCTGTGCCATGGTCAGCGGAGTTCCTGCCGTCTCGGCAACCATGACGTGCAATAAGGCGTGGAAGTCATTGCCGCTCACGTCGTTCTGGCGTGCGAAATGACGTCCCAACCGATCAGACTGCGCTGTGACCGCCCGCATATCGGCGGACATCAGCTTCTCCAGATCAGCCCGCTTCGGAGGTGAACTCGTTGTGCCCCGCTTAGTCACCTCACCGCATCCTTTTTGGCGATTGCTCGACAAGAGTATAGGAAACCGCTGGATAAGCGCCAAATACGCTGCCACGGCGGGTCCGCGTTTCGGCCGCGGTTCTTCCCGTGATGCTAGCGGCAGTTGACATAAGAAACTGAACTGTTAAGATAGTGAAATAATCTGCATTCGATCCCGTCCAGACTGCGGCCCCGCCGTCGTCGTGCGGCGTACCCACCCGGACCACAGCGCCGTCCCATCCGAATCCAACCCAACGGAGGTGTAAGCATGCGCTGCGTTATCTTCGGCGCGACTGGCTATCTAGGGGCCCGTCTTGTCCCCGCACTGCTGGCAGCCGGCCACGACGTCCGGGTTATGGCACGCACGCCAGCCAAGCTCGACGACGTGCCTTGGCGCCAGCAGGTTGACGTGGTGCAGGGTGACGTGACTGAGCGCGAACAAGTGCAGCAAGCGCTAGACGGACAACAGGTTCTCTACTATCTGGTGCACTCGCTGCTGCGCTCGGACTTTGTCGACTTCGACGCGCGCGCCGCCACCGTCGTCGCCGAAGCCGCAGCAGCAGCTGGAGTTTCGCGCATCGTCTACGTCGGCGGCATCATCCCCGAGGGACAGCGGCTGTCCGATCACCTTGCCTCGCGCGAAGAAGTCGGACGGTTGCTTCAAGAATCTGGGGTCCCCACCGTTGAGTTGCGGGCGGCGGCGATCATCGGGGCAGGGTCAGCCAGCTTCGAGATGCTGCGCTATCTGACTGAACGACTGCCGCTGATGATCACGCCGCGGTGGCTGCGAACTCGAGTCCAGCCCATCGCTGTAGGTGACGTGCTGTACTACCTGACCAATGCCGCCGAGCTGCCGCCCGAGGTGAACCGGGCCTTCGATGTCGGTGGCCCCGACACGTTCACCTACACCGATATGATCCGCAAGTACGCCGCAATCGCGGGTCTGCAGCGCCGCATCGCCGTGCCGGTGCCGGTGTTGACTCCATGGCTGTCGTCGCACTGGGTCAATCTGATCACCCCGCTCCCGAGCGCTCTGGCGGCCTCATTGATGGACTCGCTGGAAAACGATGTGGTGTGCGGCGAGCACGACATCGCCGAGCACATCCCGGACCCCGAGGGCGGACTCGCTCACTATGAAGACGCGGTTGAACTGGCGCTCGCGGGGGTGCGCGCAAAAGAGCTGCAGACTCGGTGGCAGCGGCCAGGGGACGATGAGTCACCGGCGCGACCGCTGCCAACTGACCCGTCCTGGGCCGGCGGATCGCTGCACGAGCATGTCTGTCAACGACGGGTATCCGCCGATGCCGAGACGCTATGGGAGGTTTTCCAGTCGGTGGCCGCGGAGCATGGCTGGTCGGCGGTACCGCTGGCTTGGAGCCTGCGTGGCTGGCTCGGCCGATTTGCCGGAGCGGCGAAGGCCAACCGAACACCAAGCCCGTCAAGAATTCCGCATCAGCTGCATACCGGTGAGGCGCTCGATTGGTGGCGCGTGGAGCGCATTGACCGGCCCCAGCTGCTGCGGCTTCGCGCAGACATCCCGCTTCCCGGTCGGCTGTGGCTCGAGCTGTCGGTGCACGACGACGACGACCGGCGCTGCAGCTATCGTCTGCGTGCCGTGTTTCAGCCGTATGGCCTTGCCGGCGAAGCCTTTTGGACGGCGACTACGCCGTTTCGCGATGTGGTGCTCGGTGGTATGGCCCGCGCCGTCGCGTCGGCCGCACAGCAGCGCCAAGCCCGCCGTGCAGTTTCCCGCGAAGACAGAGTGGGAACTCCGAGCAGATGAATCTGTCCGACGTCGTAAGCACACCGTTTCGATGGGGATCGGCGCTACGGCGGCGTCGGGTCTTCCACCCCGCCGGCGTGCTGGCCGAAGGGGCCATTGAGCGGGTGGCGGCGGCTCACACTGGCTTGCCGGTGCCATCGGGCAGCGTCATCGCGCGAGTGTCCAAAGCTGCCGGGACCCCAGCTGCACTACCAGACGCGATCGGCCTGGCGCTGCGGATTGTGCGGCAGGGGGATATGAACAGCGACTGGGATATTTTGTTGGCCTCCGCGGGGTCTGGACTGCTCGGCCGCGCGATCGGCCTGCACCCTGTCACATCGTGGACCGGGCGCACCATGACCAGCCTTGTCCCGCTGCGTTATCGAGAAACTAACTGGTGGCTGCGCGCGCGGATAATGACCAGGATCGATGGCGTCGGTGTATCGCTGGACAGCGTGCGCGATCAACTCGACCGCGGTGAGATCGAGGTCGAACTCGACCAGGCCTGCGGCGCATCGCAGTTTTGTCCGCTGGCCCGCGTGACGCTGACCGGCGTGTTCACCCCGCAACCGGGCGATGATGTGT
>NZ_JBATXN010000055.1:0-8812 GCF_049673265.1 Mycobacterium sp.
GATATGCCACCGACGTGTCGTCGAGCCGGCGACGACCATCAGCGCCCCGCTGCGCGACCAATCCCGCGATCTGGTCGATCGCCTCGGCCATCAGCGTGACATGTTCGCTCATCACCGCGATCGTCTGTAATCCGTCGGCGCCACGTTCGGCGGTCCCGTGCTCGACGTCGAGCGCCGCCCGCAGCACCGCCCAGCCGCCGTTGACCTCACCGATTCGGTATTTGTCGTCCACCCGCACGTCGCTGTAGTAGACGATGTTGGTCCGATCGCCGTCGATGGTGCGGATGGGCTGGATCTCGACGCCCGGCGAGTCCAGCGGCACCAGGAACATCGTCAGGTTCTTGTGTTTCGGTGCGTCGGGATCCGAATTGGTCAGCAAGAAAACGTATTTCGCGTTGTGAGCGTTGGAGGTAAACATTTTGGAGCCGTTGATAACCCAGCCAGCGCCGTCGCGCACGGCGCGGGTTTTGCAGGTCGCCACATCGGAGCCGCCCTCAGGCTCGGTGTAACCCAAACACAGCCGGATGTGGCCGGATAGAACCCCGGGCACCACCTCGTCGGCGAGCTCGGCCGCCCCGAACTGCTGCACCGTGCGCGCCACCATGGCGGTGGTGCCCCAGTGGAACCACGGCGTGTGCGCGCGGCCGATCTCCAAGTCCCAGATCCGCCGGCGCAGCGCGTTGAAGCCCCCCTCGGATTCGTCCTTCCAGTCGGCGGCCAGATAGCCCTCGGCGCCCAGCGCCAGGTGCACGCCCTCGTCGAAATTCTCTCCGGTCTCCCGGTCTCGTCGGCGCACCTCGTCGGTGACGTGGACGTTCAGAAATCCCCGCAACCGATCGCGGAATTCCGTGTCCTCCGTGGACAGTTCGACGCTGGCGAAATCCATGACTGCTAAAGCCGCGCTTGGGTTTTGATTGCCGTGTCGCTGGTGCGCAGCGGGCGGATCAGCGCTTCCTGCGCGAACGAGGCGATCAGCTCACCCTCTTGGGTGTGCACGGCCCCGCGGACATACGACATGCCTGCGCCCACCTGAGTGCTCTCGTGGGTGTACAGCAACCAGCCCGACCACGACACCGGCTCGTGGAAGCCGACCGTGATCGTCATCGGCGCGGTGGATACCGTCACGTGCGACTGGCTGGTGCCGATGCCTTTATGCGCCCGCATCGTGGTCGAAATGCCCAAATGCCCGGTGAAATATGCGACTAGCGCCTTGGCCAAATCGTCACGAGTCGGAATGGGGTCGTAGTGCAGCCAGGCGTACAGCTCGGGGGGCCCGACTTCGTCCGGGCTGTTGACATCCACCACGTCGACCAGCCGCAGTTCCCGTCCCGCCATCGGCATCGCCGACACGTTGGCGTCGCCTGGCGCGGTCACCTCGGGGCGAGCCAAGTGATGGCGAATCACATCTTCCGACGGGACGTCGGCGAGCGCTGTCACGGTGATGCAGCGGCGGTCGTTCTGCTTAACAAAAACCACCGCGGTCGCGGTGGACCGGCCTTCGTGCACGACGTCGAATTCGAATTCGACTGGCGGCCCGACCATTACGGCGCGGGAGAACACCGCATGTACCGACCGCACCGACTTGTCCGCAAACCGTTCGCCGACCGCGACGATCACCTGTGCGACCACCTGGGTGCCTTCGACCACCTGCCGTCCGTCCGCGCCGGCGATCCCCGTTTCAGCGATGAAGCGGTCGGGCCCGTCGGCGCGCGCCTCGAATAACTCGAGAAGGCCGGCGACCGACCAGTGCGCCTGCTCAGATTCCGTCGTCACCTAGCGAGCGTGACATTTTCACCGAACCTTGTAAAGCCCGCCCGGCTCAGCTCGCGTCGATCACCAGGGTTGCGAACCGATCGATGGTTTCGGTCACGTGCGCCACGCTGTCGCCGGGCAACCCCACTTGCAGCCAGGTGACACCGAGCGCGGCCAGCTTCTCCATTCCGGTCAGGTAGGCGTCCGCATTGAAGTCGTCGTCTGCCGGACTGCCGCCCTCGAAATTGCTGAAAACCACGTCGAACTTCGACCAGTCCCGACCCGCCTCGTCCACGCGGCGACGCAGGTCAGCGATGCCGTCGGCCAGCCCTTGCACAGAGTCGAGGGTTGCGGTGCGGGCAGTCTGGGCCAGCACGGCCGGCGCCGGAAACGGACACCAGCCGTCGCCCTTTTGCGCCACCCGCCGACGCGCGGCGCCGGTGTTTCCGCCGACCCAAATCGGCGGGTACGGGTCGCTTACCGGTAGGGGGTGGGCGGTGATCCCGTGCGCAGTGAAGTGCTTGCCCTCGAACGAGACGTCATCGCTGGTCCAGATCGCCCGGATCACGTCGAGGGCTTCATCGAACAGCTCGGCCCGTTGCTCATAGTCGACGCCGAGGGCGGCAAACTCCCGTTTGAGATACCCCACTCCGACCGCGAGCGTGAATCGGCCGCCGGAAAGCAGATCCAGCGACGCACCAGACTTGGCCACCACGAACGGGTTTCGATACGGCAACACGACGATGTTGGGAATCAGCCGCAGTGTGGTGGTCCGCGCCGCGGCGAACGCCATCGCCACAAATGGGTCCAGCGCATCGTGTCCACCGGCTTCCAGCCAGCGCTGCGTCGGCGCGGGGTGGTCGGTGAACCCAAAGCCGTGGAATCCGGCGGCTTCGGCGGCTTTGGCAACCGCGGCGATGCCGTCGCCGCTGACCAGTTCCGGGTTGTACGGGTGGCGGTGCATCGGGTGGGTGATGGTGAAATGCATCTGCCGCTTTCCTTAGCTGAGCGCCGACGATATCCCTGCAAAATTACTGCGTGACACTTATACGATAATCTGTAAAGTCAGCCGGGCGGGCGCCTGGTCGGATTTCCCGCAGCACGGAGGCGAAACAGTTGGGCATCGTGACCACGAGCTCGGAAACCGCCTTCGCGCGACCGCCCGAAATCATCTATGACTTCGTCACGAATCCGGCGAACTGGACGAAGACGTATCCGGGCAGCGCGCACATCACCAACCTGCCCGACGAACTGCCGTTGAAGGTCGGCGACACCTGGCAAGAGTCCGGCGCCGACGGCGACCGAATCTTCACCTGGCACCTGGCGATCGCGATGCGGCCGAAATTGTGGATGTTCAATTCCGTTGGGCGGCTTGGCCATGACGGCCACGGCAACGGCGGTATGGAGGGTCGGATCACGGTCCAATACCAGTTCACCCGACCGGGCCAGGAGATCACGCTGTTTACCCGCACGATGACGATCGAGGCCTACAAGCACGCACCGCTACCTGACGCCCTGTTTCAGGAGGTCAACCCCGCCAAGATCGACGCCTATCACGCGGCGATCGCACGAGAATTGGATGCGCTCGATGACGGCAACCACTGAGGGCACGGCGGGGCTCACGCGGCTGGCCGCCGGCTTCTGCTTCGGTGAAGGCCCGCGCTGGTTCGAGGGGCTGCTGTGGTTTTCCGACATGCTGGGCGAGGCGGTACACACCGCCGACGCCAGTGGCTCGCTGACCACGTTGGCGCTGCCCGGGCACAGCCCGTCGGGGCTGGGATTTCGGCCCGACGGATCACTGCTGATCGTGTCTACCGAAAAGCGGCAGCTGCTTCGCTACGACGGCGAAACAGTGGTCACGATCGCGGATCTGAGCGATGCCGCACCGGCTGACCTCGGCGACATGGTGGTCGACCAGGTTGGACGCGCCTACATCGGGTCGCAGGCCTTCGAGGGCGGCGTCATCTTGCGCGTCGATACCGACAACAGCGTGCGGGTGGTGGCGCAAGATCTGGACTTCCCGAACGGAATGGCCATTACGGCCGATCACAAGACCTTGATCGTCGCGGAGTCGATCGGCCGGCGATTGACCGCGTTCAGCATCGGCGCCGATGGCGACCTGGCCGACCGACGGGTCTTCGCCGATGTTCTGGACGGCCCGCCCGACGGCATCAGCCTCGACGCCGGCGGCGGCGTGTGGACGTCGATGACGCTGGCGCACCAGTTCGAGCGCATCGAAGCCGGGGGCGGCGGCGGCGAAGGACAAGTGACCCATCGCATCAACATCGGCGACCGCGTCGCGATCGCTTGCACGCTCGGCGGGCCGGCGCGGCGCACGTTGTTCATGCTGTCGAGTACCGATGCCTATCCGAAACGGTTGATAGGTACCCGTCTGTCTCGGCTCGACGCGGTGATCGTGGATACTCCTGGCGCCGGCCTGCCCTGAAAGGTAACCGATGACCGATTCTTATTACGAGTTGCTCGCGGGGGATGGATCAGCCGACGATCCGCTGGGCGAAAAGTTCTGTGCCACAGACTTAGTGAGGAGTACGTGGTCGGCGGCGCTGCAGCATGCCGCACCGGTGTCGGCGCTCCTGGTCCGCGCGCTGGAGCGATGCGCTGCACGCGACGACACCCGGCTGTCCCGGGTCGCCATCGATTTGTTGGGGCCGGTGCCGGCCGAAGGCGACTTGTGGATTCGCTCCCACGTCGAGCGTCCAGGCAAACAGATCGAATTGATCAGCGCCGAGATGTTGGCGTTAGGCCCCGATGGCCAGCCCCGGCCGACGGCGCGGGCCAGCGGATGGCGGCTGCAACAGCTGGACACCACCGACCTGGCGCACGCGGCGACACCCCTGCCGCGTCCGGTCAGCGAAGGCCGCAGCCGCAATCTCGAAAAGGATTGGGACCGCAACTATGTGCACAGCCTCGACTGGCGGTGGCTGACCCAACCTCTCAACGATGGTCCGGGCGAATCCTGGATCAAGCCGACAGTCAACCTGGTCAACGGCGAGACTATGACGCCGTTGGAGCGGCTGTTCGCGGTCGCCGACTGCGCCAACGGCATCGGCTCCAAACTGGACATCACCAAGTGGACGTTCCTGAACAACGATCTCGTCGTGCATGTGCACCGAATTCCCGACGGCGACTGGATCGGCATCCGGGCGGAAACCAATTACGGACCCGACGGCATCGGCACGACGGTGGGCACCCTGTTCGACCAGACCGGAGCCGTCGGCAGCATCCAGCAGTCGGTGTTGGTGCGGCCCCGTCCTTCAAGGCCCAAGCGTTAGTCGGTCAGCGCCGAGATCGACGCCGCGGCCACCGGCGCGATGATGTCGACAACGCGCAGGTGCATCCGGGTTGAGCTGAGCACGGTGACGATCAAACATGCGACGTCGCCGGGTGACATGGGCCCGCCTGTGGTCGACCTGACGATCGACGCCCGCACACCGGTGCCGACGAACTCGGCCTCCAGGCCGGCGACCCAGGTCTCCACCATGCGAGGGGCCCTGGCGGTGGACGGACCGATCAACTCCGGGCTGATCAGCACGACGTCACCGCATCCGCGAGCGATCATCGGCGGAATGACTTGTGCGGCAAAGTGTTGCGCGCCCACCCACGAGCCGTCGGCCATACCCGCGCCACTGACCAGCACGTCGACCGCACCGATCAGGTAGTCGGCGGATTTGACGAACCGATCGACCGACGGCGGATCGGCGAGGTCCAGGTGGGCGGTGAAGGCCGCCGCGCCGTCGGACCGAAGCACGGCCGCGAACGGCTCGCAGATGTCGAGCCGGCGGGTTCCCATCAACACCAAGTCTCCGCCGGCGGCTAGCCGCGCCGCAGTCGCCAATGCGACGGGCGACGAGGCTTCGGTGATGACGACAGCTCTGGCGGCCCCGGATCGGCTCACGACAATCGCCGATCAGCTGCGATGCGCTGCGCCCCAGCTAAGATTTGGTGGTCAGCTACCGATGACACGAAAACAGCGTGACACTTCGGGCTATTTTTGTAAAGTTTGGGTATGGAGCAGACGGCGACCATCGAAGACGACACCTCCACGCAGCGACGGATCCTCGCCGCGACGGCGGAGGTGCTGAGCCGCAACGGCAAGCGCAAGCTCAGCCTGTCCGACGTCGCTTCCCAGGCCGGGGTCTCGCGGCCAACGCTCTACCGCTGGTTCGCCTCGAAGGAGGAGCTGCTTTCAGCGTTCTCCCGTTACGAACGCCAGAGCTTCGAAAGCGGTATGAGCCGGGCGACAGCCGGTCTCAAAGGTGCCGACAAGCTCGATGCGGCGTTGCGGTTTATCGTCGACTACCAGCATTCCTATACAGGTGTGCGGATGGTCGATATCGAGCCCGAGCATGTCATCAACCAGTTCTCAAACGTCATTCCGCAGATGCGGGATGGTCTGCAGCGGCTGATACCCGGCCCCAACGCCGCAGTGAAAGCCGCCACCGCGATCCGAGTAGCGTTTTCGCACTACATGATCCGCAGCGACGATGCCGACCAATTCCTAGCCCAGCTGCGCCACGCTGTGGGCATCAAAGCCACCGACTGATTGCCCTGCTCCTCCTCGCGTCGCCACGCGAGGAGCATGGTCGCAGGGCGCTGACTGATTAGTCGAACAGCACCGCGGCGTTGAGGTAGCCGGTCGGGTCGAATGCCGTCTTGAGCGTTCGCATCGCCGCGATGTCGGCGGCCTCGCGTGACATGCCGACGTACTTGCGCTTACGGCTGCCGACCCCGTGTTCAGAGCTGACGTTGCCGCCGCACGCCGCGATCAGGTCCATCATCGCCGCGTACAGGTCGCGTTCCTGCTCTGCGCCGCAGCGCAGCACGTTGAGATGCAGGTTGCCCTCTCCGATGTGCCCGAACAGCACGCCGATCGCGTCGGGCGCGCGGCGGCGCAGCAACTCGTCCGCCTCGCGGGCGAACCCAGCGACCGCCGCAAGCGGCAGCGATACATCGAACTTCACCGGCGGCCCGTAGACGCCGAGCACCTCGGCCACCGATTCCCGCACCCGCCACAACCGTTGTTGCGCAACCAGATCGACGCCTACCGCTGGCTCTCCGCACGTTCGCACTCCCATCAGCGCGTCGGCTAGGCGTTCGGTCTGGTCGTAATCGGATGCCAGTTCCACCAACAACAACCAGTCACCGCGCACCGGCGCCGCCACCCCCAGGTGCTCGTCGGTCAGCGCGGCGGCTCGGCCGTCGATCAGTTCCAGTGCGGCGATGCCGTCCAACTCGCGAAACAGCCGGCCGGCGTCGACCAGCGCGTCGAGGTCCTCGAAGGCGCACACTGCCGTCACTCGATACCGCGGATTCGGGTGCAGCCGCAGATGAAGCGTGGTGATCACACCGAGTGTTCCTTCGGCGCCGACGAACAGCGACGGCAGGTCATAGCCGGTGTTGTCCGCCCGTACGCGGGAATGCCGTCGCAGCACCGACCCGTCGGGCAGCGCGACGTCCAGGCCGACGACCTGTTCGCCCATGTTGCCGTAACGCACGGTGCGCAGGCCGCCGGCATTGGTCGAGGCCATCCCCCCGACCGTCGCGGTATCGCGTGCCGCCAGGTCGACACCGAACAGCAGACCCGCCGCCGTCGCCGCGCGTTGTACCGTGGCCAAGGCGGCTCCCGCTCCGACTTCCACGCGCCGTTCCAACGTGTCGACATCGCTTATGCCGCAAAGCCGTTCGGTCGACAACAACACGTCATCGTGCTCGGGCACGGTGCCGGCCACCAAGGAAGTACGACCACCCTGAATGGTGACGTGCGCCCCGGCGTCCCGGCACAGCCGCAGCACCTCGGCAACTTCGTCCGCCGAACCCGGACGCACCAAGGCGCTCGCCCGCCCGCGATAGCGGCCGGTGTGATCGACGCTGCGGGCCGCCAGCACATCGGGGTCGGTGCTGACGTGACTCGCCCCGATCACCGATGACACGGCTCGCAGCACGCTTCCAGTCATGGGCACGATTTATCGGTGTAGCACACCCTCCCAATCGCGCCGCCAGTGATGCAGGATTGGGAGCCGTGAGCAAGCAGCGTGAGGATGTTTGGTTCAACTCGGGTGCCGACCGGATCAGTGCGTGGCTGTATCGACCGGAAAGCAACGGCTCGGAAGTACAGGCGCCGCTGCTGGTGATGGCACACGGTCTGGGCGCGGTTCGCACGATGCGCCTGGACGCCTATGCCGAACGCTTTTGTGCGGCCGGCTACGCCTGTCTGGTTTTCGACTACCGCAATTTCGGCGACAGCGAGGGTGCGCCGCGTCAACTACTCGACATCAGGATGCAATTGCAGGACTGGACGGTTGCGGTGGCCTACGCCCGGACGCTGCCTGGAATCGACCGCAATCGAATTGGCTTGTGGGGCACGTCTTTTAGCGGTGGTCATGTCATTGCAACCGCAGCGCGGCTGCCCGGCATCGCGGCGGTCGTCTCGCAATGTCCGTTCACCGACAGCGTCGCCTCTCTTGGCACGCTGAGCCCATTGACCAGCGCTCGAGTCACGGCGTTGGCGCTACGCGATCTGATCGCCGCCCGGCTCGGCGGGTCGCCGGTGATGGTGCCGACCGCCGGCAAGCCGGGCGAGGTCGCGCTGATGAACGCGCCCGACGCCTACCCGGGCTTTTTGAAGCTGGTCCCGGATGGCACGCCGCTGCGAAACGAGGTCGCCGCCCGCATCGGGGTGAAGATCCTGCCCTACCGTCCTGGTCGGCTCGCAGCGAAAGTGCCCTGCCCAATCCTGTTCTGTGTGTGCGAATCCGATTCGGTCGCACCGTCGGGACCGACCCGTCGCTACGCGGCGACGGCGCCGCGCGGTGAGATCAAGCTCTATCCGGAGGGACATTTCGAGATTTATGTCGGCGACGCATTCGAGCGGGTGATCGCCGATCAGCTCGACTTCCTCGAGAAGAACCTGAAATGACTGCCTAGCGGCCTAGCGGATGACGCTGATGCCGCCGTCTACCGGGATCACCGCACCAGTGATGTAGGTGCTGGCGCGGCTGGTGAGAAAGACCGAGATGCCCGCGATGTCGTCGGGTTGGCC
>NZ_JBATXN010000056.1:0-12908 GCF_049673265.1 Mycobacterium sp.
GATAACTCCCGAGCATCAAGACCTGGCCGATTCGGTGCGATCCCTGGTGGCGCGAGTCGCGCCGTCGGAGGTGTTGCACGCCGCGCTGGAAACACCGATCGATAACCCACCCCCGTACTGGCGGGCCGCGGCCGAACAAGGCCTGCAGGGTGTGCATCTGGCCGAATCGGTTGGCGGCCAGGGTTTCGGCATCCTCGAGCTTGCCGTGGTGCTCGCCGAATTCGGCTACGGGGCGGTGCCCGGCCCGTTCGTGCCGTCGGCGATTGCCAGCGCGCTGATCTCCGCGCACGACCCCGACGCCAAGGTGCTCGCCGAGCTAGCGTCTGGCGCGGCTATCGCCGCCTACGCGAAAGACTGCTGCGCGATGACGGCGACCCGCCAGGGTGACGCGCTGGTGATCCGCGGTGAGGTCCGGGCAGTGCCCGCGGCGGGCGAGGCCTCGGTGCTGGTGTTGCCGGTGGCCATCGACAGCGCCGAAGAGTGGGTGGTGCTGCGCGCGGAGCAACTCGAAATCGAGCCGGTTACCAGCGTCGACCCGCTGCGGCCGATCGCGCACGTGCGCGCCAACGCCGTCGAGGTGAGTGACGATGCGGTGCTGAGGAACCTCAGCGTCGCAACCGCCTATGGGCTGATCTCCACGCTGCTGTCAGCCGAGGCCGTCGGCGTCGCGCGGTGGGCCACCGATACCGCGGCCGAGTACGCGAAGATCCGTGAACAGTTCGGCAGGCCGATCGGTCAGTTCCAGGCTGTCAAGCACAGGTGCGCCGAGATGATCGCCGACACGGAACGGGCCACCGCAGCCGTGTGGGATGCCGCCCGCGCGATCGACGAGGCCCGCCAAAATGGTTGGGACGCTGATGGTTCCGCGGTCGAATTCGCCACGGCAGTGGCGGCGACGTTGGCGCCGGCCGCCGCGCAGCGCTGCACGCAGGACTGCATCCAGGTCCACGACGGTATCGGCTACACCTGGGAACACGACACCAACGTCTACTACCGTCGCGCGCTGATGGTCGCCGCCTGCTTTGGCCGCAAATCCGAGTACCCGCAGCGGGTGGTCGACACGGCGACGAGCACGGGGATGCGCGAACTGAACATCGACCTGGACCCCGGAACCGAGAAACTGCGGGCCGACATTCGTGCGGAGGTCGCCACGCTGAAGGAGATGCCCCGCGAAGAACGCACCACTGCCATCGCCGAGGGCGGGTGGGTGCTGCCCCATCTGCCCAAGCCCTGGGGGCGGGCAGCCGATCCCGTCGAGCAGATCATCATCGCTCAGGAATTCACCGCCGGGCGGGTACGGCGCCCACCGATCGGCATCGCGGCTTGGATCGTGCCGTCAATCGTGGCCTTCGGCACCGACGAACAGAAGCAGCGTTTCCTACCGCCGACGTTTCGCGGCGAGATGATCTGGTGCCAGCTGTTCTCCGAGCCGGGTGCCGGATCCGACCTGGCCGGGCTGAGCACCAAGGCGACCAAGGTCGAGGGCGGCTGGCGGATCAGCGGACAGAAGATCTGGACCACCGCGGCGCAGTTCTCGCAGTGGGGCGCGCTGTTGGCCAGGACGGATCCGAGTGCGCCGAAGCACAACGGCATCACCTACTTCCTGCTGGACATGAGCAGCGAGGGCGTGGAAGTGAAACCGCTGCGCGAGCTCACCGGCGGCGCGATGTTCAACACCGTGTTCATCGACGACGTGTTCGTGCCCGACGAGTGCGTGCTCGGCGAGGTGGACCGCGGCTGGGAGGTCAGCCGCAACACGTTAACCGCCGAACGGGTTTCGATCGGCAGCAGCGAGGCGCCGTTCTTGGCGAACCTCGACCAGTTCGTCGAATTCATTCGCGACGGGCAGTTCGACCAGATCGCGCAAAACCGCGCTGGGCAATTGATCGCCGAGGGCCACGCCGCCAAGGTGCTCAACATGCGTTCGACGCTGTTGACGTTGGCCGGTGGCGACGCGATGCCGTCGGCGGCGATCTCCAAGCTGTTGTCGATGCGCACCGGGCAGGGCTATGCGGAGTTCGGGGTGGCCTCGTTCGGCACCGATGCCGCGATCGGCGACCCCGAGACGCCGCCCGGCAAGTGGGACGAGTACTTGCTGGCCAGCCGCGCCACCACCATCTACGGTGGCACCTCGGAGGTACAGCTCAACATCATCGCCGAGCGTCTGCTGGGCCTGCCGCGCGACCCGTAGGGCCGCGCGTCATGGCAGAAGCGCAGCGTCCCGACCGCCGCGAGCAAGCGGCAACCGACGAGCGCAGCACGCTGGAGTCATTCCTCGACGACTACCGAGACATCGTGGTGCGCAAGGTTTCTCATTTGGCCGACACCGATGCCCGCCGCAGGCTCGTCCCGTCGTCGACCACGGTAGGCGGGCTGATCAAGCACCTGCGTTGGGCGGAATACGGCTGGTTCGAACAGCTTTTGCAGGAGCAAAGCGACGACAACCGTCGTTCGCACGAACGCTCCTGGGAGTTCGAGTTCCTCCCCGAGGAGTCACTGCCAACCCTGGTGGCCGAATATGAAGCGCAATGCGAGAAGTCCCGCCGAATCGCAGCACGGTATCCGCTCGACCACGCGGTACCGCATCGTCACTTCGGCACCGTTTCGCTGCGCTGGATCTACGTACACATGATCGAGGAGACTGCCCGTCACACCGGACAACTCGACATCTTGCGCGAACAACTCGACGGCGCAACCGGATTCGACGGCTGAATCGCCCTGCGGTCGGCCGCGTTCGGCTAAGGTCCCTCGTAGGGGAGCGGACATTGGGGGAGACATGAGCAACATTCCAGTTCGGATGCTGGCTGTGGTCGCCGCGACGTCGGCGTGCTGCGGAATCGTCGCATGCGGCCATTCAAATCGGGCCACCACCAATCACACTGACACCACCTCGTCGATGTCCACCTCGACATCAACCTCCAGCGTGACCACGACACCCTCCACCACCACCACCACCACGACAACCACCACCGCCACCACGACAACGACGAGCACCACCCCATCGATGTCCATCGATTCGGTGGAAGTGACCACGGATCGCGGTGACGGCACCTTGACGAAAGTTGGTCAGGACACGTACCAGTTGGCTCCCAACGCGGCGCACCAACTCTTTCCGCCGCAGATGACGTTCGAGTGGACTTCGCACGGCCAGGGCAACCTCTCGTCCTCAACTAACTGCACTGTGGTCGCCAACGTCACCGGACCCGGCGGCTACGACCAGACCCGCCGCAGCAGCGATTGCAGCGGTAGGCCGAACAAAACCTTGGACGTCCTAACGCCCGGCACCTACACCGTCAACGTGTCGGTCACACCGCCCAACGGCGGGCAAGCGGTGACTGGAACGAAGACGTTCCAGTTGATTGAGGCAGGCCGATGATGCTGCGCCGGTGGTGCGATCGCCGGGCTAATCGACGTCGAGGTCGCGCAGTTCCCGTTTGAGAATCTTGCCGGTCGGGTTGCGCGGCAACTCGTCGAGGAAGACCACTTCCCGCGGCACCTTGTACTTGGCGAGTTGGTCCCGCACGTACTTCTTGACGGTGTCCTCGTCGAGGCTCGCGTTCTTCTTCTTCACCACGAAGGCGCGCAGCCGATGGCCCCACTCCTTGTCTTCCACACCGATCGCGGTGGCCTCTACCACATCTGGATGTCCACTGATGCAGTCCTCGACTTCGGCGGGGAAGACGTTCTCGCCGCCGGACACGATCATCTCGTCGTCGCGGCCACTGATGAAAAGCAGACCGTTCTCGTCGAAGTAGCCGACGTCACCGGAGGACAACAGGCCATCGACAATCTGCTTACCGCCGCCCCCGGTATAGCCCTCGAACGGGAACGTCGTCCCGACGAAGATCCGGCCAACCTCGCCCTGCGGCAACTCCTTGCCGTTGTCGTCGTAGATCTTGACCTTCACACCCTTGACGACGGGTCCCGCCGTCGAGGAGTTGAACTCCAGATGCTTGGGCTCGGCAATGGTGGCGAACGCGATCTCGGTTGAGCCGTACATGTTGTAGATGACGGGACCGAAGTCCTTCAGCGTCCGCTCGGCCACGTCGGCGCCCAGCGCCGAACCGGAAACGAAGATGATCCGCAGGCTCGACAGATCGGGCTTCTTGTCCATCTTTTCCAGCGCGTCGAGCATCCGCGACAGCATCACCGGCACCACCACGACCGCTGTCACCTTGTGCTTCTCGATGTCTTCCAGCACCTGCGGCGGCTTGAACTTGTTGTGCAGCACCAGCGTTGAGCCCAAGAACATCCCGATGGTGGCGTGCAGAAAACCCAGGGCGTGGAACATCGGCGCCGGCAGCGACGTCACCTCGTTGGCCTTGAACGGCACGTGCGACAAGATGCCGCCGATCGGCGCCAACGACGGCGGAGTACTGCGGTTTGCACCCTTGGGCGTGCCGGTGGTGCCGCTGGTCAGGATGATGATCGACGAGTGCTTGCTGGCCTTGGGAGCGGGCGACTTACTGTTGGCGGCGACCAGGTCGGCCAATGTCTCGTCGTCGCTGCCTGAGTCGTCGCCGTCCGGAGTAAAGCCTAGGGCGCGCAACTTGCCCAGCGGCGGGTCGGCTTTGCTGACGTCCTTGGTGTACTCGTCGTCGTAAATGATCAGCTTGGCGCCCTCGCGCTCGGAGACTTCCTTGATCTGCGGGCCGGAGAACGAGCTGTTGAGCAGGATGATGCGGGCCCCGACTCGCGCGCAGCCAAATTCCGCAACGGCAAACCAGCGGTGGTTGCGCGCCAGGATCGCTACCCCGTCGCCGCCGCGCACACCCTTGGCCAGCAGGCCGTGGGCCACCGCGTTGGCCGCCTCGTCGAGTTCCTGGTAGGTCAGCGAGCCCTCGTCGTCGATGATCGCCTCGCGGTTGGGCGTGCGCCGCGCGTTAAACGCGGGCAGCATGCCGATTTCCCCCCATTTTCGAATGTCGGCCGCCATCGCGGCATAGTTCAGCGGCGGCTCGAGGCGGAATGCCCCCGACTCGATGATCTTGCGGAGGTAATGCAGTTCAGCCACCCCGCGCTCGGCATACTGCTGAACCTTGGCCGCTGCTTGCCCCGGGATATCGAAGAGATTAGGCATAACGTCACCCTATGTGACGCGCGTCTCGGTTTTTCGGGGAAATTACGATGAACAACATGGCGTCTCCCGTCGCACTCGAAGTGGACGGGCGCCAGGTCGAGGTCACCCATCCAGACCGGGTGATATTCCCCGATCCCCGCCACACCAAACTGGATCTGATCCGCTACTACCTGGCCGTCGCCGACGGTGCGCTGCGAGGCGTGGCCGGACGTCCGATGATCCTGAAGCGTTTCGTCAAGGGCATCGAGCAGGAGGCGATCTTCCAGAAGCGCGCGCCCGCCAAGCGGCCCGACTGGGTGGACGTCGCCGAACTGCGCTACGCGTCGGGCACCTCGGCCGCCGAAGCCGTCGTGCATGACGCCGCCGGTTTGGTGTGGGCCATCAATCTGGGCTGCGTCGATCTCAACCCCCATCCGGTGCTCGCCGACGACCTTGACCATCCCGATGAGCTCCGAGTCGACCTGGACCCGATGCCCGGTGTCGGCTGGCAGCAAATCCTCGACACCGCGCTGGTGGCCCGTGAGGTGCTGGAGGACCACGGACTGACCGCATGGCCGAAGACGTCCGGTTCGCGTGGCTTTCACATCTACGCACGCATCGTGCCGGGCTGGTCTTTTCGGCAGGTGCGGCTGGCCGCCCAGACAGTGGCGCGGGAGGTGGAGCGACGCGCCCCCCGGCTGGCGACCAGCCGGTGGTGGAAGGAAGAACGCGAGGGCGTGTTCGTCGACTTCAACCAGAACGCCAAAGATCGCACGGTCGCATCGGCGTATTCGGTGCGGGCCACGCCGGATGCGCGGGTGTCGACGCCGCTGCATTGGGATGAGGTCGTCGGCTGCGACCCGGCCAGCTTCACCTTGGCGACGGTGCCCGAGCGGTTCGCCGACAGCGGTGACCCGTGGGCTCCGATGAACGACACCGCCGCCGGACTCGAGCGACTGCTCGCGCTGGCGGAGGAACTCGGGCCCGCAGAGAAGGCGCCGAAAGGGGCGCGCCGCGGCGCCGGCACCGGCCGCCGCCAGTCGGTGATGCCGCTCATCGAAATCGCCCGCACCAAAACCAAAGACGAGGCGATGGCCGCCCTGGACACCTGGCGCGAGCGCCACCCCGCCGTGGCGGATCGCCTGCAGCCGGCCGACGTACTGGTCGACGGCATGCGCGGGCCGAGTTCGATCTGGTACCGGATTCGGATCAACCTGCAGCACGTGCCCGAGGACCAACGGCCGCCCCAGGAGGAGTTGATCGCGGACTACAGCCCATGGCCCGCCCGCTGGGACGACCCTCCGAATTCACGCCGACTCTGAATGCCGCCGCGCGAACCAGGTGATCAGCCGGCCCAGGATGATCAACAGCAGCAAGAACACGATCAGCAAGAAGGCCGCGTCATAGGACAGGTCCAGGGCTGATTTCGACGGCAGGTTGTAGAACGTCCAGACCGGATACGTCAGGTAACCGACCGGAGAGTCCGTAAGTTTGCCGCTCGGAAGGGAGTCCGACCAGCCGGCGGTGTACAGCATCGGCGCTGTCTCACCGACCGCCAGTGCGAGCGCCACCAGCATGCCGGTGACGATTCCGGGTAGTGCCGTCTTCAGCACGATCTTGCGCAGCGTCCAGATGACCGGCAGCCCCAGCGCCGTTGCCGCTTCCCGGTATGCCGTCGGCACTTGACCGAGCGCCGACTCGGTGGCCTTGGCGATGTACGGGATACTCAAGACCGACAGCGTCAAGACTCCGGCCGCCAGCGAGAATCCCCAGTCGAAGTACACGACGAGCGCCAGGTAGCCCACGTATCCGAGCACGATTGACGGAATGCCGGACAGTACCTCGTAGGCCCCGCGCAGGATCGAACGCGTTCTGCCGGTAGCGAATTCGGACAGGTAGAGTCCGGCCAACACACTGACGGTGCCTCCCACCAGCATGACCCCCAGGCCGAGGACCAGGGTACCGACGATGGCGTTGCGAAGGCCGCCACCACCGCCGTGCGAGTCCTCGACCAGCACGCTCCAATGGAACACCGGCAGCGCGCGCCCGACGACCCCGATCAGCATCCACAACGTCGGTGCGATCACCATCGCCAGACAACAGAAGCATGCGGTCCACCACATCGCGTTGGCGGTTTTGCGCCGAGAGGTTGTCGACCACATTTCAGATGCCTCGACCGACAGGTAGCGCGGTAGCCGACGCGCGGCGCACCAGCGCGCGCGCGAACATATTCGTCACCAACGTGATCACCATCAGCACAAGACTTGCCTCGGCAAGGCTCTTCACCGCGAAGTTGGTGGAGTCGGTTAATGCTGAATCCAACTGCGACACAACCGTTGCGGCGATGGTGGTCATGGCCGAATAGACGTTGCCGGGCATCGCACCCAACTCCGCGCCGGAGACCATCGCAACGGCCATCGTCTCGCCCAGCGCACGTCCCAGTCCCAGCACGACGGCGCCGACGATGCCGCTGGACACCCACGGCAGGGTGACCCTGCGCGCACACTCCCAGTCGGACATGCCCAGCGCGATCGCACCCTCGCGAGGCAGCGACGGCACCTGCCGGATCAGATCGCGGCAGGTACTGGCGATGATCGGAATGATCATCACGGCCAGCACCAGGCCGGACACCAACATGCCCTGGCCGTTTCCGGTATCGCCGCGGAAATAATTGAGCACCGGGACATTCGGCGCATTACGAGCGATCACCGGAGCGACGTGGTGCGCGATATACGGCCCGAAAGTCATTGCCCCCCAGAGACCGACGACGACACTGGGGATCCCGGCAAGCAATTCGAGCACCATGCCGACAGCCGAGGCGGCGCGCTTGGGTAGCCGTTCCACGATCGCCAATGCTGCCCCGATAGACACCGGCACGGCGATGATCAATGCCATCGCGGAGCTCGCCAGCGTGCCGACGATCATCGGCAATGCGCCGTAATAGGCGCCAATCGGATGTGGGACGCCGTGGCTGACTTCGCTGTTGCCGTAAAGGTTTCCCGGGTTCCATTCGGTGCTGGTGAAGAAGTGCAGCCCATTAACTTTGATCGCCGGTAGCGCCTCGATGATCAGTGTGCTCAGCACGAACACCAACGCGAGAAGCGGGATCACCGCGCACATCCCACCAAGCCACCGCACGGCGAGGTCGCCGCGGCTCACACCACGGACGCGGTCCAACATGCGTGACAGCACTAGCGGGTCGTCCGGCACCCGCTGTCGGACGGCAAGCATAACCGCAACGAGTTAGCTTGTGATGTTGGCGATTTGGGCCTCGGATTGCTTCTCCACCGACGCCGGCAGCGGTTGGAAGTGAACTTTGTCCAGGAACGAGGGGCCGCTACCGTCGGTCAGTACCCAGTGCAGGAACGCCTGCAACGTTTGCGCGGTAGCGGCATCCTTTTGGCTGCCGTAGACCACGGCGTATTCGTAGTTGACGATCGGGTACCCATTTGCGGCGGGTCCATTGATCAGTGAGATCACTTGGTTTGCCGGGGTCTGCGAGGCGAAGCCGGCGGCCTCAGCCTGAATGCTTTGGGCATCCGGCAGCACGTACTTGCCGGAGGCATTGCCGAGCTCGGCCACGCCAAGCCCCTTCTGGCCGGCCTGATCGAGATAGCTGATGCCGATGTAGGCGACGCATCCCGGAGTCTGAGCGCAGCCAGTCACCATGCCACCGGCGCCGTTCTCACCGAGCGCGCCCGGCACCGCGGGGAAGTCGACGGTGGTCCCAAAACCTGGCGACTTACCCCAGCCGTCGGGGTCTTGTTTCGACAGGTATTGCGTGAACACGAAGGTATCGCCTGCGCCGTCGGAACGGTGTAGCGGAACAACCGGGATGGCCGGCAAATTCACTCCGGGGTTGAGCGCGGCGATCTGCGGGTCGTTCCAGGTTTTGATCGTGCCTTGATACATGGCCGCCAATACCTTGCCGTTCAGCTTGAGGTGCTCGCTCACACCGGGCACGTTGTAGTGGATCTCCTCGGCGGCAATGGCCAACGCGATGTTCATCAGACCCTTGTGTGCGGAAATCTGGCCTTCCGACAGGTAGGCGCCGGAGGCGCCGATGTCGACCGCCCTGGCAATTGCCTGGGAGATCCCGGCGCCCGACCCGGTGGCCGCCGTCGTGATCGTGACGTTCGGGTATTTCGCCTGGTAGGCCGGAACCCACTCATTCATCAGCGGGTACAGCTCGGTGGCCCCGGTCTCCGACAATGCGACCTTCGAGGTCGCGGGGGTGGTTGCGGCGCTGCCGCTGCTAGCCCCGGGGTGGGACGACCCACCTGTCGAGTTCGAACCGCAAGCCGCGGCGACCAAGACTAACGGCGCTGCAACGAGCAGGGTTCGCAGAGAGATCTTCATGCCCTCACTCACCTTTCTTTTCCTCGCTGGCGTCGGTGGCCCCAACGACCACCCCCAGAAGATGCCGGTCGCCAAACAATCCAGAGACATAACGGACGGTCTCCGCGTGCTTCGGCGAGAGAAACAGCTGTTCGGTGGGCCCGTCCTCCAGCAATCTGCCGTCAAAGAACAAGGCGGTCCGGTCGCCGATGCGGGCGGCCTGGGCAAGATCGTGGGTCACCAAGACGACGGTGAGCCGGTTGGCCAATGTTCGAATGAGCTCTTCGATTTTCTCGGTCGTGGTCGGGTCCAGCGATGAGGTGGGCTCGTCAAGCAGCAGGACCTCCGGGTTCACCGCGAGTGCGCGGGCCAGGCACAACAATTGCTGTTGACCACCCGAGAGCCGAAATGGCGAATCACCGAGCCGATCCTTAACCGCATCCCAGAGGCCGACCTCCGCGAGGCGCGTCTGCGCAACACTCTTAAAGTCCTTGCGGGACACCAGTTTATGCGCGCGCAAACCCGCAACGACGTTGTCTAAGATCGACATTGGGAATGGATTGGGCCGCTGGAACAGCATGCCGACCCTGCGGCGAAATTCCATCAGGTCTTGGCTTTTGAATATGCTACGTCCGCTCAATAGGACATCCCCGCTGTAGCGGTATCCGGACACCTTGTCGTTCATCCGATTCAGAGTGCGCAGGAAGGTCGTCTTACCGGAGCCGGTCGGTCCCAGCAAGGAAGTGACACTGCGAGCGGGAAAATCAAGGCTTACGTCATCGAGCACCGTTGTGGCGCCGAAACCCAGGGTGAGGTTCACCGCACGCAGCGCCGGAGCCGCGACATCAGCATCATCGGCACCGGTTTCGGCATCGAGCTGTGCACAGTCCATCAAACCCGATGCTACGTGGTGGCGCCACGCTCGCGGGTCAATGTCTGTAATCCTCCGTCCATCTTCAAACGTTTGTATATTCACGGTGTGTTTACGTTTGACTTGACCAGCGACGTGTCTATGTGAGGGAGTGGTTCCGCGGCCCGGCTCGACCCGGTGGCAGAGTTGTCGCCCTGATTTTTCGGAGGAGTCCGTGAAGTTCACCCGGTCCAGCGCCGCGCTGACCGTGCTGGTCATTTGCGCGCTGGTGTTGTCGGGTTGCAGCAGCCACGCCAACACGTCGTCGTCGCATGTGGACTGCGGCGGCAAGCAGAAGCTCAAGGCCAGTGGCGCAACCGCGCAAGAGAATGCGATGGAACAGTTCGTCTACGCCTATATCCATGCATGTCCCGGGTACACCCTCGACTACAACGCAAACGGCTCCGGCGCCGGAGTGAAGGACTTCCTCAGCAACGTCACCGATCTGGCGGGTTCCGGCGACCCGTTGAACCCATCGAAGGGTCAGCCCGAAAGGGCGGCATCGCGGTGCGGTTCGCCGGCGTGGGACCTACCGACAGTGTTTGAACCGATCGCAGTCACCTACAACGTCAACGGCGTGAGTTCGCTGAACCTGGACGGGCCCACGACCGCAAAGATCTTCAACGGCGGGATCACACAATGGGATGACCCCGCGATCAAGGCGCTCAACGCAGGCATCAACCTGCCGTCGACGCCCATTCACGTCATCTTCCGCAGCGACCAATCCGCTAACTCATCCAACTTCCAGAAATACCTCGATGCGGCATCCAACGGTGCATGGGGTAAGGGCTCCAGTCAGACGTTTCAAGGTGGTGTCGGCGACGGATTCGCCGGGGACAACGGTTCCTCGGGGGCTGTCCAGAACACCGACGGGTCGATCTCCTACAACGAGTGGTCGTTCGCAGTGGGCAAGCAGTTGAACATGGCCCAGATCATCACGTCAGCGGGTCCGGAGCCGGTGACGATCACGACCGACTCGGTCGGCAAAACGATTGCCGGGGCCAAGATTAAGGGGCAGGGCAACGACCTGGTGGTGGACACGTCCTCGTTCTACAAGCCGACGCAGTCCGGCGCTTACCCTATCGTGGAGGCGACCTATGAGGTCGTGTGCTCGAAGTATCCGGATTCGGCGACCGGCACGGCGGTAAAAGCGTTTATGCAGGCCGCAATTGGTCCGGGCCAAAACGGTTTAGACCAGTACGGCTCCATTCCGCTGCCGAGTTCATTCCAATCGAGACTGGCGGCGGCAGTGAATGCAATCTCTTAGCCGAAGGGAGCATCGACGGTGAGCCAGGGCAATCCGGGTTTGCAGGGAGGGTCGTGGTTCGGTCCCTACCGGCTGCTACGGCTGCTCGGCCGCGGGGGCATGGGCGAGGTCTACGAGGCCGAGGACACCCGCAAGCGGCGGGTAGTCGCGTTGAAGCTGATCTCGCCGCAATATTCCAGCGACCCGACGTTTCGCGCGCGAATGCAGCGCGAGGCCGACGCCGCGGGGCGGCTGACCGAGCCGCACGTGGTGCCGATCCACGATTATGGCGAGATCGACGGGAAGCTGTATGTGGAGATGCGCCTGGTCGACGGCGCACCCCTGCACGACATTTTGCGGCGCGATGGGCCGCTATCGCCGCCACGGGCGGCGGCGATCGTCCGGCAGATCGCCAGCGCGCTGGACGCCGCGCACGCCGCAGGCGTGACGCACCGCGATGTCAAACCGGAAAACATCCTGCTGACCGGCGAGGACTTCGCCTACCTAGTGGATTTCGGTATCGCCCGCGCCGCGGCCGACCCGGGACTGACCCAGACCGGGACGGCGATGGGAACCTACAAGTACATGGCGCCCGAGCGGTTCGCCGGCGATGACGTCACCTACCGCTCCGATATCTATTCGCTTGCCTGTGTGTTGTGCGAGTGCCTCACCGGGTCGCCGCCGTTTCGGAGCGACAGCATCGAACGGGCGATCGCGGCACATTTGACCGAGCCTCCCCCGCGGCCTAGTCAACTGCGACCTGGAACGGTTCCCGTGGCCTTGGATCAGGTGGTCGCCACAGGCATGGCCAAAAACCCTCTGGAGCGCTATCGCAGCGCCGGCGATCTGGCCAAGGCCGCCCTCGAGGCGTTGACCGTGCCCGATCAGCACCAGGCCGAAAGCATCCTGCGGCAAGGCGAGGACGCCGCCGGCGCCGCGACGATGGCGCGTCCGGTGCCGGCTGGCGCCGGTAGCGGCCAGTTCAGCCAACCCGGGATCCCATCGGGGTATGGCCCGCCGCCCCTTGCCCAGGGGCCCGACTTTGGCCATACCGCGCCCGGGCCACGCCGCAGTCGCAAGCTGTGGCTCGTCATCGCCGCTGCTGTGGTCGTACTGTTGGCCGTTGTCGGGTACCTCGTGTGGCCGCAGCATCACGCGGGGCCATCGTCGGACGCGTGCGGACAAAACGTGCTGCCGTTCAACGGCCTCGACTTTCGCTTGTCCCCGGGCGGGGTGGCCGTGGACAGCTCCGGCGCCGTCTACGTCGCCAGCGAGGCCATGTTCGGCCGGGTGGTGAAGTTGGCATCCGGGTCGAGCACCCCGTCGGTGCTGCCGTTCACCGGCCTCTACCAGCC
>NZ_JBATXN010000057.1:0-2614 GCF_049673265.1 Mycobacterium sp.
GACCGGTTCGGGTTCACCGCGCACATGGATTTCTACGAGCCGAGCGAGCTGGAGCGGGTGCTGACCCGCTCCGCGGGGATACTCGGCATCGAAGTCGGAGCCGACGCCGGAGCGGAGATCGCCCGCCGCTCGCGGGGCACCCCGCGCATCGCCAACCGTTTGCTACGCCGCGTGCGCGACTACGCGGAGGTGCGCGCCGACGGCATCATCACCCGCGATGTGGCAAAGGCGGCGCTGGAGGTCTACGACGTCGACGAGCTCGGCCTGGACCGGCTGGACCGGGCCGTGCTGTCGGCGCTGACCCGCAGCTTCGGCGGCGGCCCGGTGGGAGTCTCGACGCTTGCGGTGGCGGTGGGAGAGGAGGCCACCACTGTCGAGGAGGTGTGTGAGCCGTTTCTAGTGCGGGCCGGCATGATTGCGCGCACGCCGCGCGGCCGGGTCGCAACTCCGCAGGCCTGGACCCACCTCGGGATGACGCCGCCGCCGAGGGCCAGCGGGCTTGGCCAGCCTGGGCTCTTCGAGTAGGCGATCCGGAAAGACGTACTACTCTGGTACGATAATCCCGTACAGCTATCAGCGGGGAGCGTGCGATGAGCATTAGCGCAAGTGAGGCCAGGCAGCGGTTGTTTCCGCTCTTGGAACAAGTCAACACTGACCACCAACCCGTACGCATTACTTCTCGGGCAGGCGATGCGGTGCTCATGTCCGCGAATGACTACGACTCGTGGCAAGAGACTGTTTACCTACTGCGCTCTCCCGAGAACGCCAGGCGGCTGATGGAAGCCGTCGCCCGAGATAAGGCGGGGCAGTCCGTGCCCGCCACGTCGCTCGACGAATTGCGGGAGATGGCCGGCGGCGAGGAGTGAGGAGTGTCCACTTCGATTCTGGTGCCTGGGAGGACTTCTTGTTCTGGCTGGCGTCCGACCGCAAGACCGCCCGCCGGATCGTCCGCCTCATCGCAGAGATCCAACGGGACCCCTTCACCGGGATCGGCAAACCAGAACCGCTGAGAGGAGAGCTGTCGGGCTACTGGTCGCGCCGCATCGACGACCAACACCGGCTGGTGTACCGAGCAAACGACGAAGAAATCAAGATCCTCAAGGCGCGGTACCACTACTAATCGGCTCGCCGAGTAAAAGGGGGCCACGACGAGCAGGAGGACGAAATGATTACTGCTGCATTGGTATTCGCTGGACTGGCCGCGTTGCTGCACGTCTACATCTTCACGATGGAATCGCTGACCTGGACCAGCAAGCGCACCCGCGCGACGTTCGGCACCACGGTTGAGGAAGCCGAGACCACCAAGGTGCTCGCATTCAACCAAGGCTTTTACAACCTCTTCCTGGCGATCGTCACCGCGGTCGGCATCGGCGCAATTGCTCAGGGGCACAAGGATATTGGCTCAGCGTTGTTTTTCGCCGGCGTCGGATCGATGGCCGCGGCGGCGGTGGTGTTGCTGGCGTCGTCACCGGACAAGGCGCGGGCTGCGCTGACCCAGGGCACTCTTCCGCTAATCGCCGTCGTGCTGCTGGTGATCGGGCTCGTCACGCCATAACGACCTCACGGGCACCACTGCATGCAAGATCTTCCGGGCGCGCAGCTCGCGCCGGGCACTGCACGGGCGAAATGCTCAGCCAATCCCAGACCAGCCAGACCCAAACCGATCAAAACCAAAAAGGTCGTTGCTAACCGCAGGACTCGCGGCTTCATAAGCCCTGGATTATGCGCGCGCTGAGCCCGGCGTGTCCTGGGAAGACGCGGAGATCGCCGAGGTTTGGTGCCTTGGTTGCTGGCCGGTTCCGCGGCTGCGCGGTGGCATGGTGCATCGCTGCACGGTGGGCTAGCGTGGCACCCGCGCTGGCGGCCCCGGGTTATATCGCCAGCGCGAATGGGTACTCAGCACGCGTTCAACACCTCCGGTGTCCAAATGTTTGAGGAGACTCGTAATGACTGAATCGCGGTCGGGTTTCGGCAGCCTGCACATGCCGCGCAGCCGTGGCGCGGTAAGCGGATTGCTTCTGATCATCCTCGGCGTGTGGGGGGCGTTGATCCCCTTCGTCGGGCCCTACTTCCATTTCGCCTACACCCCCGACCAGGTCTGGGCGTGGAACACGGCACGCGGCTGGCTCGAGGTGTTCCCCGGCGCCGTCAGCGTGGCGGGTGGCATCTTGCTGCTGATCTCGGGAAACCGTGCCACCGCAATGCTCGGCGGCTGGTTTGCCGTTATCGCCGGTGCCTGGTTCGTCGTCGGTCGCACGCTGGCGCCGACATTGCGGATCGGCAGCGTCGGTCAGCCGATCGGCGCGACAGACGCCAAGCGTGCTGTGCTCGAGATCGTTTACTTTTCGGGCCTGGGCGCGCTGATCGTCTTCCTGGGCGCAGCGGCCTTGGCGCGAATGTCGGTCCGGACGGCGCGCGACCTGGAATACCAGCTCGCGAACGAGCCGGTGGCGGCGCCGGCAGCGGACACCTCCGCTGCTTACGCAGCACCCGCAGCAGCGCCGGCAGTAGCCCAAGACGCCCCGACCGATGCGGCGCCGCGGGCGCACCGGCGCGAACGCAGCGGCTTGTTCCGCCGGCGACGCCACACCGCAACCAGCCACTGAGTGCTGGC
>NZ_JBATXN010000058.1:0-3247 GCF_049673265.1 Mycobacterium sp.
TTGGCTTATGACGTCTTCATCCATCGGCTGCGCAAGTATGTCGGTGCGTACCTGGCGGTGCTGGGGCGCACCGACGTGGTGAGCTTTACTGCGGGTATCGGCGAGCATGTTGCATCGGTGCGCCGCGACGCGCTGAGCGGGCTGGCAACGCTGGGCATCAAGATCGACGAGCAGCGAAACACGCAGTCCGGCAAGGAGGCCCGGCGGATTTCCACCGATGCCTCGCCGATCGCGGTGCTGGTGATTCCCACCAACGAGGAGCTGGCCATCGCCCGCGACTGCCTAGGAGCGATCTGAGCGGACCGGGGTCAGGGAACCACGCCGGCGAGCAGTTCGGCCGCGATACCTGTGAGGTTGAGTGTGAGATCGCCAGCGGGAAGCCACACCGGCAGGCCCAGGTCGGTCACTACACTGCTCAACAGGGATGTCGCGTCGAGCGTCGGGTCGGTGCCCAACACGGTCGGGAGATACGACGAAACCGGTGCGCTACTGCCGAGCACTGCCAACAGGTCCCGGCCCAAGTCCACGTCGAAGTTGCGCACGGCGCCCCCGGTCACGTCAGGAATGTTCCGGTCCAGGCTCAGCGTGCTGGGGAAAAGGGCCCCCGAGGGTACTGATCGGCAGGCTGATGTCCCGGCTGCCGGGGCTCTCCGCCAGGAGTCTGCGGTCGTTTATCCCCGATTGGCGAACAACGCGTGACCGACATCGACATTCGGCTTGGTCACCTGGTTGATCCCGAGGCTGGCTGCGTCGTGCAGAATCGGATTGCATGAACTCTTTGGACCCGAATTCCAGGCACGACCTGGCTGTGCGCATGGCTGAGCTTGCGCGTGCGATTGCGGCGCCCCACACGCTCGAACACATTCTGGCCGATGTGACCGCCGCGGCAGTGGAGCTGATACCGGGAGCTGACCTTGCGGGAGTTCTGCTGGTGAAAAAGGGCGGCCACTTCGAGTCCCTGGCAGACACCGCCGGTCTGGTTGCGCAGCTCGACAAGCTGCAACACGATTTCGGCGAAGGACCCTGCGCCGAGGCAGCTCTTCAAGAAACGATTGTGCGCAGCGATGATCTCCGGAGCGAGGCGCGCTGGCCTCGGTATGCGCCGGCAGCTGTGCAGCTCGGGGTGCTCAGTGGCCTGTCGTTCAAGCTGTACACAGCAGACCGCACGGCCGGCGCGCTGAACTTGTTTGGTTTCGAGGCTGATGGGTGGGACACCGATGCTGAGACGACCGGTGCTGTGCTCGCTGCGCATGCAGCGGCCGCGATTCTGGCTGGGCGGGGCGCAGAGCACCTGCAAGCGGCGCTAGCGAGCAGGGACGGTATTGGTCAAGCCAAAGGCATCATCATGGAACGCTACGGCGTCGATGAAATACGCGCCTTCGAGATGCTGCGGCTGTTATCTCAGGAAAGTCAGATAAAGCTCGTCGACATTGCCCAACGCGTCATAGAAAGCCGGGGCGACGCCAACTGAATCCGTTGGCGGCGCCGGTGGCTTGGTCGCACCGTCGACGGTTGCGGGCGGGTGTCGGCGATGACGGCTCGCGAGCCGGGGCCGCGCTAGCGCTAGATCAACTGCCCGACCTACACCGCGACGTCCTCATCGAAAAATGCCGCAAAGGGTGGTGCGGTCGAACCGTCCGTAGCCGAAGCTCCGACCGAATCTGCTTCGTGTCAGGTTTCGGGAGTCTGTCCTTGGGTACTCGCTACCTTGCGACGCTTAGGCCTTTCCTTATCGTTGCTTCGCGGGGACTAGAACACACTGGTCCGAAACTCTGCCTCGGTCACCCATCTGGTGCTCGATCGAGAAAAACCTTTTCAGGAGTAAATATGCGTAGGACCATTGCGGTAATCTCTGCCACCGGGGCGCTTTTGTTCGGCGGCGCTGGCGTTGCCAATGCCACCGTACACAGTGCACCCGTGCCGACATCGACGACAACGACGTTGGCGGACAACAACGCTAACAACAACGACCAACACAGCGACAAGACAGGTCTGTGGGGGCTTCTGGGCCTCACTGGTCTGATTGGACTCGTGGGACTGAAACGCCGCAACGACACTGACGCTGGCACCGGCGTTGGAGCCACGACCCGCGGGCGCGGCGTCTAACCGCTTCGTTCAGCGTCAGCCCCCGCCAGCAGCGTCACGCTCTGGCGGGGGCCTTGACTAACTCAGCGAGCCCACTGCGACTCGGCAGCAATCATTGATCTCTGCATCATTGATCTCTGCATGGCCGAAAACGATTCAAAACCAATTTATTCGAGCGGAGACGTGAGCGTGCTCGATCTGTTTCAGCTCGCCGGGCACGGGTATGCGATCGCATGCCCGCACAGCCTGGCGCCCCGCCGGCGATTCACTGGGCCTCGGCCTTCCGCAAGCTGCGGAGGCCGTACTTAACCGCAGAGCACGACTCCGTCGAGCCCATGTGCCCGTCCCATCGTGCTTCAGCTTGGTGACTCGTTCTCTGCATTTTCCTCGGCTTGCGCTTGCCCGGTCGGGTGCGCGGTGTCGCGGGGATCAAAAGCACCGGGGTCGCCCTTCTTGGGGACGCTCCGGTCCGATTCAGTGGCGTCGGTATCTGGTGTCGGGCCACCGGAACTGCCCTCTGCGGTATCCATGTCAGCTCCATTTCATGTCAGTGAGTCTTGTTCCCCAGTGGCCGCCGAATCAACCGTAGCTAGCGTCGCGGCCACCACGGACACGGGATGCACGGTGCCGCAGAGCGGTACAGCCCACGTCGCCGGTCCGGGCGATCGACTGTCATCGAAGCTGGGGTTGTTGACCAGCCATACCTTGGCGCTGTAGGAGATCGGCAAAGCTTCGTTGGCGCCATCGAATCTTTGGGCTGACTTTCTGGAACTCGACCTCGGCGAGATTGGACAGCGTCTGGGAGATCTCCTCCTGACTGGCGGTCTTGAAGTCTTGGGCAATTGTGTCTGCAGCGTGGTCGATGGGGCCAGCCGCCAGGACGACGCCGAGAGCTGGGAGTTCTTCTACACCTGGGGTTTCGGGTCGACAGGCTCGCAATGGCGAGAGATTCTAAACGGACTCAATGAGGGCAGCGGCCCTCGTTCCAGGTGGCCAATGAATCCTGATCCTGGGCGTTGCTTAGAGAAACCCGAGACTGTGCCTGCCCGTCCCGACCGACGGCGTGGGGTCGGTCTGAAGCGTCTGCGACAGCAACTCGTGGTAGACGTCCCGGAAGTCGGTGGTGGGTTTGAGATCACCATTGTCGAGATCGGTCAGGCTG
>NZ_JBATXN010000059.1:0-2656 GCF_049673265.1 Mycobacterium sp.
ATCAGCGCCCGCTTGGCAGTCGTCCGATCGACCAAGGCGCCCACCGGCGTCTGCGCGATGATCGCCGCGATCCCGCCGACCCCCATCACGAAGCCGATCGAAGCCTGATCCCAATGGTGGGTCAGCAGCAGATATATCGATAAGTACGGGCCCAAGCCGTCGCGGACGTCAGCCAACAAGAAGTTCAGTAAATCCAGCGCACGTGCGGTTCGCCGTGGAACTGTGTCAGCGGCTTCGGCACCCAACGGTTACCGAGCGGCCGAGAGTACTGCTAAGCGCTCTTGTCGCGGCGCTCGGTGCGGGCCGGCTTGCGCGGCACGATCGTCGGCAGCACGTTGTCCTGCACGGTCTCCTTGGTCACGACGACCTTGGCGACGTCGTCACGGCTGGGGATGTCGTACATCACCGGCAGCAAAACTTCTTCCATGATCGCGCGCAGGCCACGAGCCCCGGTGCCGCGGTGGATCGCCTGCTCGGCGATCGCTTCCAACGCGTCCTCGGTGAACTCGAGTTCGACGTTGTCCATCTCGAACAGCCGGGTGTACTGCTTGACCAAAGCGTTCTTGGGCTGGGACAAGATCTTGACCAGCGAGTCCTGGTCCAGGTTCGTCACCGACGCCACAACCGGCAGCCGGCCGATGAATTCGGGGATCAGCCCGTATTTGATCAGGTCTTCCGGCATGACTTCGGCGAAGTGGTCGGTGGTGTCGATCTCGGCCTTAGAACGCACCTCGGCACCGAAACCCAGACCACGCTTGCCGACCCGGTCGGAGACGATCTTCTCCAGCCCGGCGAACGCACCGGCAACGATGAACAACACGTTGGTTGTGTCGATCTGGATGAACTCCTGATGCGGGTGCTTGCGGCCGCCTTGCGGAGGCACCGACGCTTGGGTGCCCTCCAAGATCTTCAGCAGCGCCTGCTGCACGCCTTCCCCGGAGACGTCACGGGTGATCGACGGGTTCTCACTCTTACGCGCAATCTTGTCGACCTCGTCGATGTAGATGATGCCGGTTTCGGCGCGCTTGACGTCGTAGTCGGCGGCCTGAATCAGTTTGAGCAGAATGTTTTCCACGTCCTCACCGACGTAACCGGCTTCGGTCAGCGCGGTGGCGTCGGCGATGGCGAACGGCACGTTGAGCATCTTGGCCAGCGTCTGGGCCAGGTAGGTCTTACCGCACCCGGTCGGTCCCAGCATCAGGATGTTGGACTTGGTCAGCTCGACGGGCTCGCCGGACCGGGAATCACGTCCCTTTTCACCAGCCTGAATCCGCTTGTAGTGGTTGTAGACCGCGACGGCCAGCGTCCGCTTGGCGGTGTCCTGGCCGATGACGTAGCCCTCCAGGAAGTCGCGGATCTCGGCGGGCTTTGGCAGCTCGTCAAGCTTGACGTCGTCGGCGTCGGCGAGTTCCTCTTCGATGATCTCGTTGCATAGATCGATGCACTCATCGCAGATGTATACGCCGGGACCCGCAATGAGCTTTTTGACCTGCTTTTGGCTCTTTCCGCAGAACGAGCACTTCAGGAGGTCACCGCCGTCTCCGATGCGCGCCATGTGCTGGGGGCCTACTTCCTGTTCAACGTCTCGATCGTGCTATGCCGCGTGTATTTTCCCGACGCTACCCGCTTGCTCTATCGCGATGCGACCGTTAGAGCCGAATCGCGTCGGTGATATTCGTGGATGTGTGCTGCGAACATATCGCCTGAGGCGGTCCCACGCTTGCCGGAACGCGCCACTGTGTCCCTGGCGTGTCGCGGCCGTTATGCGACCGAGAGGCGGACAAGCTGGGCGGCCCTAGATTAGGCCTGTGGGATTCGCCGTGCCCGAGAATACCGCGTTGATCGCCGACGGTGGTCTGGCCACCGAACTTGAAGCACGTGGTCATGATCTATCCGACGCGTTGTGGTCGGCCCGGCTGCTGGTGGACGCCCCGCAGGAAATCGCCGCGGTACACACGGCCTTCTACCGCGCCGGCGCGATGATCGCGACCACCGCCAGCTATCAGGCATCATTCGACGCGTTCGCGGCCAGCGGAATCAGCCGCGACGACACTGCCCGGTTGCTTCGGCGCAGCGTCGACCTCGCTAAAACGGCGCGCGACGAAGTGGGCGTCGCGGGCTGGGTGGCCGCGTCGGTAGGCCCCTACGGCGCCGCCCTCGCGGATGGCTCGGAATACCGCGGCCGCTACGGGCTCAGCGTTAAGCAGCTGGAGAACTGGCACCGGCCCCGGCTGGAAGTGTTCGCGGACGCGAGCGCGGACGTGCTGGCCCTGGAAACCATCCCCGACGTCGACGAGGCCGAGGCGCTGGTGAATCTGGTCCGGTCGCTCGGTGTGCCGGCGTGGCTCAGCTACACCATCGACGGCGCACGCACCCGTGCCGGTCAGCCGTTAAGCGACGCATTCGCCGTGCCGGCCGGAATCCCCGAGATCGTCGCGGTCGGGGTCAACTGCTGCGCACCCGACGACGTGCTGCCCGCGATCCGGTCGGCCCGAGAAATCGGCAAACCGGTGATCGTGTATCCCAACCGCGGCGAGCGCTGGGATGGCGCTCGGCGCAGTTGGGTTGGGCCATCGCGGTTCTCGCCGAGGTTGGCCGTGCAGTGGGTGGCAGCAGGTGCGCGGGTGATCGGCGGGTGCTGCCGGGTGCGGCCCAC
>NZ_JBATXN010000060.1:0-4636 GCF_049673265.1 Mycobacterium sp.
GGCCAGCGTCGGCAACGGGGCGCCGGTCTGCACTCGCACGGTCTGGCCCGGTTGCAGCCGGCTCGGTGTGCGCGTGCCGGCTTCGATGGTGCCCATCACCGGCAGGGTGACTCCGCCGGGCCTCGACGACGACTCCTCCGGGACTGCGTGCAGATACTCGTCGCCGGTTTGACCGTTGGACGGCTCCGGCTCACCGACGTCGAGCACATCGACGCTGCGGACCGCATAGCCGTCGATTGCGGCCTGGTCGAAACCGGGCAGTGGACGCTCGGTCACGACTTCTTCGGCGCACATCAACCCCTGCGCCTCGGCGATGGCAACGCGCATCGGTCTCGGCGCCACCGCGGCGGCCGACACCCGGGCTTGTTGCTCTTCCACCGAACGCACAGCGCGCCTTTCTGCCGTCAACCGGTCGGCACACTCGTCGCCGGGCGCCCTAGTTTTCGGCCAGGCCCAATCGAGTCACCAGCCACCGGCGTAACTCCGGGCCGTAATCGTCACGGTCCAATGCAAAGTCAACCGCAGCCTTGAGGTAGCCGCCGGGATTTCCCAAGTCGTGTCGGGAGCCACGATGCACGACAACGTGCACCGGCTGGCCTTCTTTGATCAATAACGCGATCGCATCGGTGAGCTGCATTTCCCCGCCTGCGCCCCGATCGATGCGGCGCAACGCGTCAAAGATGCTGCGGTCGAGGACATATCGGCCCGCCGCCGCATACAACGACGGCGCGTCGCCCGGCTTCGGCTTTTCCACCATGCCGTTGACCTTCAGCACGTCCTTGTTTGCCCCGGGCACCCGCTCGACGTCGAAAACGCCGTAGGCACTTATCTCCTCGGGCGCCACCTCGATCGCACACAACACCGTGCCGCCGTACTCGGCGCGCACGTCCGACATCGTCTCGAGCACGCCGGTCGGCAACACCAAGTCGTCGGGCAGCAACACTGCTACGGCGTCCTCGTCGACTGCCAGCACCGGCTCCACGCAGCTGATCGCGTGCCCGAGACCGAGAGGCTCGGCCTGCACGACGGACTCGACTTTGATCAGCCCCGGTGCGCGACGGACTTTTGCCAGCATCGCCTTCTTGCCCCGCGCCTCCAGCGTCCCCTCGAGAACCAAGTCTTCGACGAAATGCGCGACGACGCCGTCCTTGCCCTCGGAGGTGATGATCACCAGCCGTTCGGCGCCGGCCTCCGCGGCCTCGGCGGCCACCAACTCGATGCCGGGCGTGTCGACGACGGGTAACAGTTCCTTGGGCACCGTTTTGGTCGCGGGCAGGAAACGGGTGCCCAAACCGGCCGCGGGAACGATCGCGGTGCGGGGAACCGAAGCCTGTGCGGGTGACATCGTTGAAACCCTATCGTTGACCCTGTGGCGACCGCGGGCAAGGCCGCATTGCGAGAACTACTGTTGGCAGCCCGGCGTTCGGTTCCAGACGACGTCCGGGCCGAGGAGGCCCGATCGTTGGCCGACCACGTCAACACGGTGGTAAGCAGCGACATCACGGTGTGCGCCTACGTGCCCGTGGGCGCCGAGCCAGGGTCGATCGAAATGCTGGATGCGCTGCTGCGACGCGTCGGCCGCGTGCTGCTGCCGATCGCGCGCACCACCGCCGACGAATCCCCGGTGGCGCTGCAATGGGGTGAATACCGGCCCGGACAGCTGGTGGCCGCCCGGTTTGGACTGCTCGAACCGACCGAGCCGTGGCTGCCGTCGACAACCCTGGCCGAGGCGAGCGTCGTGCTGGTTCCGGCGCTCGCCGTCGACCGAGCCGGCGTGCGGCTGGGCCGCGGCCGCGGCTACTACGACCGCACACTGGTGCACCGCGATCCGCAGGCGCGCCTGATCGCGGTGATCCGCGATCAGGAGCTGGTCGAGGAGTTGCCGCGCGAGCCGCACGACGTGGCGATGACGCATGCGCTGACCCCCGCCCGCGGCCTGATCGAGCTGGGCGGAAGTGCTGCTTAGCAAGACTGCAGCACGCGGCGCATCGCGTCTTTCTCGTTGGCCGACACCGACAGCTGGTAGTCCGTCTTGACCTCGACCTGGCGGGCGACAAACGCACACCGAAACGCCGCGTTCGGCGGCAACCATGAAGCGGCGTCGCGAAACGCCTTGTCGAAGTTGGCCTGACCGGCGACGGCCAACAGATTGCGCGGGTCGTTGGCGAAGTCTCTGCGCCGCTGGTCTTCCCAGAACCGTGCGCCCTTGTACCAGGCGTCCGACAGCGACACCACGTGATCGATCTGCACGGCGGGCGAGCTTTCCGGCCCGCGTACAAAGACGACGGTCGCTGCTGTGTAGGGATCGTGCAGGACGCCGCGCTGCGCGAAGCAGGTGCCAGGCCGCACCTGCAGGTCGGCCAGGTCGCGACGCAAGATGTCGTCGCGGGTGTTGCACCCGTTGTGGCCGAACTCCACGTTGACGTCGTCGCTCCACGGCTCGCCGAACCGGGCCCGTTTGAAATCATGAAAGCGGTCCCAGCCCTTGACGGGCAGTCCATCGAGCTGGCGCCGAGCCACGCCGAAGGCCGGGTTGGCGGGAAACTCCTGCGGGACGGGTTTTTGGCCTGGCTCGTCGTGGAGGCAGAACCACCCGACGCCGACGGCGATCGCGACGATGATTACCCAGGCCAGCGTGTCCCGGTACCGGCCACGCCCGACGGGAATGACACGCGCCACATAGCGGTTCTAGCACTTGAGACTGTAGAGTGCTAATCGTTTAGACCACCACGGAGGTTTCTGTGCCGACTTACAGCTATGCGTGCACCGACTGCGGTGACCGCTTCGACGTGGTTCAGGCCTTCACTGACGACGCCCTGAGCACCTGCGAGAAGTGCTCCGGTCGGCTGCGCAAACTGTTCAACTCCGTCGGGGTGGTGTTCAAGGGCAGCGGCTTCTACCGCACCGACAGCCGCGAGTCGGCGAAAAGCTCGACCAACGGCTCCGCCAAGACCGGCTCGTCGTCAGGCACCGACACGTCGAGTAGTGGCGAAAAATCCAGCTCCTCGGAAAGCTCGAGCACATCGAGCACCAAATCGGACTCGGCGAGCGCCAAGTCGGCGTCCGCCGCCGCCAGCTAGCCGATTATCCACAAGCGGCGTGCCAGCGTCCGCGGGTATAAGCCGGCCCCACTTACCGTTGCGGCATGGCGGAATCCTTCACATCGCTGAATCCGTCGCTGCCGACTCGAATTTCGCAGTGGCTGCACCCGGACTGGTCGCGAACCGTGCTGGCCCGCCGAATTGCCGCGGCCGGGCTCGTCGTCCTCGCCGGTGTTGCGGCACTGCGGCACAACCCGGACGGTGACCGCGCTCAGGTGGTGGTCGCGGCCCGCGATCTCAGCCCGGGCACCGCGCTGACTGCCGACGATCTCCGACTCGAAAACCGTTTGGTCCCAACTATTCCCGATGGGTCACAGTCAGACGTCGGCACGGTCGTCGGGTCCACGCTGGCCGGGCCGGCGCGGCGCGGTGAAGTGCTGACCGACGTGCGGTTGCTGAGCCGCCGCTTGGCCGAGTCGGCGGCGGGGCCGGATGCCCGGATTGTGCCGGTGCACCCCGCCGACAGCGCACTGGCCGACCTGGTGCGCCCTGGCGATGTCGTCGACGTGGTCGCCGCGTCAGAGTCGGCATCCCAGTCCAACCCGAAGGGGCCCAGCGTCATAGCCACCGATGCGATCGTCGTGCTGGTTTCGGCGAAGCAAAAGGCCGCAGCCGCAACCGGCGACCGGGTGGTGCTGGTGGCACTGCCGGCCGCCTCGGCCAACGCGGTGGCCGGCGCCGCATTGACGCAAACCATGACCCTCACCCTGCATTGAGCACAGGTGAAGGATCTTTCAGGCGGCCGCCGGCTGGTCGCTGGCACAGTACTTGCACTTGTGCGCGGCCTCAGGGATGTCGGACATGCACTCGCCACACGCCTTGGTCGCGGGCTCATCACCGAACACGGTTACCCCACGGCGCTTCTGGATGTGCTTGTAGGGCAACACGATTACCACGTAGATGGTGGTCATGAAGACTATGAAGTAGACAATCGCCCCGATGAACGCTCCCATGTCGACGAAAGTCTCCTTATTGCCTGCATTGCCGAGCTGCCAGCCCAACCCGAAGGTGGTATGGGGCTGTGCTGCGGCGACCAGCGGATTGATCACACTGTCGGTGAAAGCCTTGACCAGGTTCGAGAAAGCCAAGGCGACGACCAAACCAACAGCGACGGTGATCACATCACCCCGCATTACGAAATCCCTGAATCCTTTAAACACGAAAGCCACCTCCATCGCCACGGGTTACTAGGGCGACACAAGATCGCCCGCAAAAACCGTATGTCCCTAGGAGGGTGATTGCGGGCGTTGCGGCGAATTAGTCACGCAAGGGTAGTCATGCTGTGACATCGGCGAGCCGTTCAAATGTGGTGCGGGGGTACGTTCTCCCTCAGCCACTGTTCGCGACGATCGGGGTCGCGATCAGCGTCGTCGCTCGACTCTTGCGGCAGCTCTGCCCCGAATATCTCGTCGAGCTTGCTTCGGTCGGCGCCGCGCGGGCTGGTCATGCCGGAGTCAAATCTCCAAGCTCGAGAGTTGGGCGATTATCCCGACCGCCAGCGGATTCAACGTCGCCATACCGTCGCGCACCGCGTA
>NZ_JBATXN010000061.1:0-5225 GCF_049673265.1 Mycobacterium sp.
TCGACGTCGGTGGCCCGCATCGACTGCGAAACGTCGATGACCAGCATGACGACCGCACGGTTGCGCGGAATTCGGACATCGTGGGTGGGTCCGGCCATCGCGATCGTGAACAGCACCAACGCCGAGACCAGCAGGATGGCCGACAGGTGACGCCACCGCGTGGGCTGCTTGGGCGCGACGCTTTCCAAAAGTTCCATGTTGGCGAAGCGCAGCATCCGGCGATGCCGGGCCACCTGGACGATGATGTACAGCGCAACCAGGCCCAATACGACCAGCAGGAACAGAAAAAACCACGCGTGGGCGAAACCGGACAGCGTCATGGGCCCGAGCAACGGCAGCGTCATAGGCGACCCGTCTTGATTTGTGAGCGCGCTGAGGTCACTGGCGACCCGCCAGTGCCCCGCGCCGGCGGGATTCGACGAAGCGGACGATGTCGGCAATCCAATCCCGGTCGGTGCGCAGCGACAGCAGCGGCGCTCCGCAGCTGCGCATCGTGCGGTCCACGTCGGCGCGATGAGCCGCGGCCGCCTTGGCGAAGTCGTCACGCAGCTGCTCGTCGATGGTGAACTCGCGGGTCACACCGGATTCGGCGTCTTGCAAGACCACATCGCCGACGTCGGGCAACTCGACGTCGCGGGGATCGAGCACCTCGATGCCCAGCACCTCATGGCGCGCAGCGATCGCCCGCAACGGACGCATCCAGTTGATCGGGCCGAGGAAGTCGCTGATGATCACGGCCATCCCGCGGCGGCGTTCCGGACGACGCAACGCGTCGATGGCAACCGCCAAGTCGCCGCGCACGCCTACCGGCGCCTTCGGCATGGTGGCGATGGTGCGCAACATTGTCTGCTCGTGCTGGCGTCCAGAGCGCGCAGGGACACGAATCATCTTCTCGCCGTTGGCAACCAATGCGCCGAGCCGGTTTCCGCCGCCGCTGTTGAGGAACGTGATGGCGGCCGCGGCCGCCACCGCCAGGTCACGCTTCTCGCAGACCGTCGTACCGAAGTCCAAGCTGGCCGACATGTCGACCACCATCCAGGTCTCCAGCTCGCGGTCGGCGATCATCTGCCGAACGTGCGGGTGCATCGTGCGCGCGGTGACAGCCCAGTCCATCCGGCGGACGTCGTCGCCGGGCTGATATTCGCGGGACTCCCCCGGCTCAGATCCCGGACCCGGGATCAGGCCGAGGTGGTCACCGTGCAGCACACCGTCGAGCTTGCGCTTGACCGTCAACTCCAGCTGGCGCAGCGCCGCCGACAGTTTCGGATCGTCGATCTGCCCACGCTGAAACGACGGCGGATGCGTGCCCGCGCGCGAATCTGAATCGGTCACCGACCGCTAGCCGCCGCGGTTTGCATCACCGGAGGTACCGAATGGCCCTGTTGCGGAACGGCATTCACCTGTGGCATGCCCACCGTCTGCAGGATCCGGTTGATGATCATCTCCGGCGAGACCTCGTCGGCCAGTGCGTCGTAGGTCAGCACCAACCGGTGCCGCAGCACGTCCGGAATGACCTCGACGATGTCTTGCGGAATCACGTAGTCGCGGCCGCGCACCAAAGCCAGCGAGCGCGCACCGGCGATGATGCCCAGTGACGCGCGTGGTGAGGCGCCGAACGAGACCCAGCTCTTGACGTCGTTCATGCCGAGCTGCTCGGGATAACGGGTGGCGGTGACGACGCGCACCACATAGTCCACCAGCGCGTGGTGAACGAAGTTGTTCGCGGCGATCTCCTGCAGCCGCAGCAGGTCACCGGTGTTGAGGATCTGCTTGGGCTCTGGCGGCCGCACACCCATCCGGTAGATGATCTCCCGCTCTTCCTCCGGTGTGGGGTAGCCGACGTTGATCTTGAACAGGAAGCGGTCCCGCTGCGCCTCCGGCAGCGGGTAGACGCCCTCATGCTCGATCGGGTTCTGCGTCGCCATCACCAGGAACGGGTTGGGCAGCGGGAACCTCTTGCCACCGATCGACACCTGGCGTTCCTGCATGACCTCCAGCAGCGCCGACTGCACCTTCGCCGGGGCCCGGTTGATTTCGTCGGCGAGCAGGAAGTTGACCACCACCGGGCCCAGCTCGGTGTCGAACTCCTCCTTGCCCTGCCGGTAGATGCGGGTACCGACGATGTCGGTCGGCACCAGGTCCGGCGTGAACTGGATGCGTGCGAACGTCCCGCCGACCACCCGTGCGAACGTTTCCACGGCCAGCGTCTTGGCCACGCCGGGCACACCCTCGAGCAGCACGTGGCCCTTGGACAGCAGGCCGACGAGCATCCGCTCCACGAGCTGGTCTTGGCCCACGATGATCCGCTTGACTTCGAAGATGGCCCGTTCCAGGGTGTGCACCTCGGCGGCCAGCCCGTTGCCGCCGCCGGACGGCGAGGCGTGCGCAGGAGCGGTCGGGTGTCCGCCCTGACCCGAGTAATCGCTGGCGCCCGGGGGCGGCCCACCTGCTGATGTCATCGATTACCCTCCACGGCTCAACCCTCCAAAACTCGATCAGACACGACTGTCGCACGACGAACGTCGCGGGGCAGCGGCGTGCCCTTGCTCAACTATTCCAGGCCACTGGGATTCCGTCGACGTGACTACCGCTTAGCGACGATGCAGGCCACGCGTCAGTATTCAATGATCCGGGTCAACATGGGCGTCATCCCGGCTTTCCGCACGGGGCTGACGGTGACTTTGCCGGCGCTGCCCGACGCCTCCAGCATCTGACCGTTGCCCAAGTAGATGGTGACATGCTGACTGCCGCCCGGGCCGTAGAAGATGAGGTCACCGCGCTTGGCCTGCGACGGCGGTATGTGGCGCCCGGCGTTGTACTGGTCACCTGAGAATCTCGGGATCAGCACACCGACCCCGGCGAAGCTGTACCGAACCAGTCCCGAGCAGTCGAACCCAACGGTGCCGGCACCGGAGTCCACGCCTTTGCTGGGGCCATTCAGGGTGCCGCCGCCCCACGAATAGGGCACGCCCATCTGCGACGATCCCCGACGGATCGCGTACTCGACGGCCTGCCGCCCGTAGACCCGCGGTATGCCGTTGGCACTGGTGCCAGCGCCACCGCCGCCGCCTCCGAGGTTGAGGCCGAGGCCGCCGAGGAACTGCCGCCCTAGATCAAGCGTGGTCTGGGTGGCGTTGGCGGTGGCCTGCAGCGATTGGTTCGCGATGGCGACCGGGTCGCCCGGTGCGCCCGCACTGACCACCGACGGCAGGGTGGGATCCCACCCGCCGTCCTCGGCATTCGCCGGATCGGCCAGGCCGATCACCAGAGCGACCGCAGCAAGAATCGGCCAGACCGGCCCGGCCCGACGTAACCCGTTGGCGTTTCTCAACCAGCGGCGCATAGATCCCTTCACGCGTCAGTACTCGATGTAGCGGACTACATAGGGCGTCATACCGCTGGTGCGAACGGGTGCGACCCGGACTTTCAACCCAACGTCGGGCGCCTCGAGCATCTGACCCTGACCGAGGTAGATCGTCACGTGCTGGCTGCCGCCGGGGCCGTAGAAGATCACGTCACCCCGGCGCATCTGCGACGACGGGATCTTGCGGCCCATGTTGTACTGCGAACCCGAGTAGTGCGGCAACTTGATCCCGACCCCGGCGAACGAGTAGAGCACCAGACCAGAGCAGTCGAAACCGTTTGTGTCGGAGCCGGATCCAATGCCGTTACTCGGCCCGGCGGCGTTGCCCCCGCCCCACGAATACGGCACACCCAATTGCGACAGCCCGCGACGAATCACGTACTCCGATGCCTGGCGGCCATACACCCGGGGGATCCGGCCGTTGGTGATGCCGGAATCGGGGGCGTCGGGCGCGATCAGGCCCATCTGCTGCAGGAACTTATGCCCCATGCTGGCGGTGACCTGCGAAGAGGTCGCCGAAATCCCGAGGACCTTGTTGAGGACCGCGATCGGGTCACCCGGGACATTGGCGCTGGGCACCATCGGCAGGGTGGGATCCCATTCGCCGTCCCAATTGCCGCCGTTGCCCTGGGGCCGGCTGGGCGCCCCGGGAGCCGCCGGATCCCACCGGTCGCCGTGGGACGACGCCGCCCGCGGCCCGGCACCCGGTCCGCCCGCGGGTGCCGACCACTTGCGGGCGGCGTCGAGTCTGACTTGGGCCGCATGACGTTCGTCGGCCAGTCGGGTGATTTCTTGTTGCTGTTCGCCAAATTTGCGATGGGCGTCGGTTAGGGCCGCCACCGCTGCGTTCTGGCTGGATTGGGCGTCGACGACAGCCTTGTCGGCCTTCTGCTTGGCCAGCCGCGCGGCGGACTCCTTATTCACCTGCTCGGTGCGGGCCCGCTGCAAGTTGTCCATCGCCTGCCGAGAACTGGTGGCCAGGGTCTGGCCCGCGGCCGCGGTCGCGATGATGTCCTCAGGGCTGGTCGCCTTGAGGTAGCTGTCGGACGGACCGTTGACGTAGCTGGCAACCGCGAACCGATCAAATCGCTTCTGGGCGACGGCGATTGCGGCGTTGGCATCTTTGACCGCCTGTTGGCTGGCCTCGACGTTCTGTTGCGCGGCCGCGGCATTGTCGCGCGCGGTTTCGACATCGACGACAGCCTTGTTGACGCTCTCCTCCTCGGTCTGAATTTGGGCGCCGAGGTCCTGCAGACGCTGGTTGGCCGAAGCGACGTCGGCGATCAGTTTGGCCATAGTGTTCGGCTCGGCGCCGGGGTCGGCATTGGCGAGCCCGGGGATGCACAGCGCCATTACCAAGCTCAGCGCGACCGGAGCGATGCGGCGGGTGAGCTTGGCGGCCAGTCGGACAGACGAGCCGCGGCAGTTGCGTCTCATGCGACTTGGATCTCCTATGGCTCAACGCGGGCGGAGGGCGCTGGTAGGTCACGCCCCCAGTAATCACTGGAAGCGCGATTTAAATCAAAAGCATCCTTTGCACCGTAAGTCACATCTGACCCAATGGAAACTTTAGTAACAAATTACAAGTGTGTTCTTCCGACAACTGTGACCCAACAGTGACATCACTGGTTTGCTCGCAGCGGCGGTAGTGGTGTCGCTGCTATGCGACACGAGCCGAATAATGCGAGTTAGACGCTCTGTCCAGCTTCTTCGGCGGGTGCTCCAGCGTCTTTCGCAGACGTTGCTGACCGCCTCATCCGCAGTTGCACGATTCGGGTGCCAATGACCGCCGCCAGCACGCCGATAAGAAGGACGATCGTAAAAGCGGTCCAGGGAAACTGCGGGGTGTTGAGCTGGTGCA
>NZ_JBATXN010000062.1:0-5129 GCF_049673265.1 Mycobacterium sp.
GGGGTCGATCGAGTCGTAGGGCACGAGCGCACCGGCGTTGACGATGCCCATGTCCAGGCCGGCCTTGATGGCGTGGAACAGGAACACCGCGTGGATCGCCTCGCGGACGGGGTTGTTGCCCCGGAACGAGAACGACACGTTCGAGATGCCGCCGGAGATGTGCACCCCGGGAAGGTTCTCCTTGATCCAGGCGCAGGCCTCGATGAAGTCGATCCCGTAAGTCGCATGCTCCTCGATACCGGTCGCCAGCGCGAAGCAGTTCGGGTCGAAGATGATGTCCTCGGCCGGGAAGCCGACCTCTTCGGTCAGGATCCGGTAGGCGCGCCCGCAGATCTCCTTGCGGCGCTCCAGGTTGTCAGCCTGACCCTGCTCGTCGAAGGCCATCACGACGACCGCGGCGCCGTACTTGCGGCACAGCCGTGCTTCGCGGATGAACTTCTCCTCGCCCTCCTTCATGGAGATCGAGTTGACGATCGGCTTGCCCTGCACGTTCTTCAGGCCGGCCTCGATGACCTCCCACTTGGAGGAGTCGATCATCACCGGCACGCGGCTGATGTCCGGCTCGGCCGCGATCAGCTTGGTGAACCGGTCCATCGCGGCGACGCCGTCGATCATGCCCTCGTCCATGTTGATGTCGATGACCTGCGCACCGACCTCGACCTGCTGCAGGGCGACCGACAGCGCGGTGTCGTAGTCCTCGGCCTTGATCAGGTTGCGGAACCGGGCGGAGCCGGTGATGTTGGTGCGCTCACCGATGTTCACGAACAGGGACTCGTCGGTGATGTTGAGCGGCTCCAGGCCCGAGAGCCGGGTGGCCACCCGGAGTTCCGGCAGCGCACGCGGCGCTTTGCCCTCGACGACCTTGGCGATCTCGGCGATGTGCGGCGGCGCGGTTCCGCAGCAACCACCTACCAGGTTGACCAGGCCTGCCTCGGCGAAGTCGGCGATGTAGCCGGCCTGACGCTCCGGGGACTCGTCATACTCGCCAAAGGCGTTGGGCAGACCGGCGTTCGGATAGCAGGAGACGAAAGTGTCCGCGATCCGCGCCACCTCGGCGATGTAGGGCCTCATCTCCGGCGCACCCAGGGCACAGTTGAGGCCCACCGCGATCGGCTTCGCGTGCCTGATCGCGTTCCAGAAGGCTTCGGTTACCTGACCGGACAACGTCCGTCCGGAAGCATCGGTGATGGTGCCCGAGATGATGACCGGCCAGCGGCGTCCGCGGTCTTCGAACAGCGTCTCGACGGCGAACACCGCCGCCTTGGCGTTCAGCGAGTCGAAGATCGTCTCGATGATGATGAGGTCGGCACCACCGTCGACCAGGCCGCTGGCCGATTCGAGGTAGGCGGCGACCAGCTGGTCGTAGGAGACGTTGCGGGACCCGGGGTCATTGACGTCCGGCGAGATCGACGCGGTCCGCGTCGTCGGTCCGAGGGCGCCGGCGACGTAGCGGGGCTTGTCCGGGGTGCTGAACTCGTCGGCGGCCTTGCGGGCCAGCGCGGCACCGGCGTAGTTCAGTTCGTAGCTCAGCTCCGCCATGTCGTAGTCGGAGAGCGAGACCGCATTCGCGTTGAATGTGTTGGTCTCCAGGATGTCGGCGCCCGCCTGCAGGTACTCGCGGTGAATCCCCTCGATGATCTGCGGCTGCGTCAGGGTGAGCAGGTCATTGTTGCCCTGGAGCGGGGTCGGCCAATCCTTGAACCGCTCGCCGCGGTAGCCGGCCTCGTCCGGCCGGTCCCGCTGGATCGCCGTACCCATCGCGCCGTCGATCACCAGAATCCGCTGACGCAGAGCTGCCGTCAGTTCGTCGGTGCAGTCCGGCCGGATGTTCGGCTCCCAGGATTTCGGGTCACGGGCGTTCACGCACACATTCCTTCCGTAGCGGAAGGCGTCCTTGACTCTGCCGAGCGTGGCGGATACCGGCAGGGGCCGGAGAACCGTTGCAACGCCTCTCGACCAGAAAAGTCTACGTCGTCACTCGACGTCTGGACGCCCAGCACGACCCGACCCACTGGGCGATCGCGGTGCCCTCGCGGATCTTGTCGGCAATGTCGTAGTTACCAAGGGTAACCAGATTGCAGCCGAACGTATTTCGTCTTGACGGGCACAAGAATAGTCGGTCTATGGAAAATGCCTGGGTGGTTGATAGCGCTCGCCGCCCCGGGAGTCCGGTCAGGCCGTACGCTAATTGCGTGACCTCGCCGGATGTCAGCGCTTCGCTACCCGAATTGCACAACACGATCGTCGTGGCGGCGTTCGAGGGTTGGAACGACGCCGGCGACGCGGCCAGCGATGCCCTGGAGCACCTGGACGCCATCTGGGAGGCCGACCCGATCGTCGAGATCGACGACGAGGCTTACTACGACTATCAGGTGAACCGCCCGGTCATTCGGCAGGTTGACGGCGTCACACGGGAGTTGGTGTGGCCATCGATGCGGATCTCACACTGCCGCCCGCCCGGCGCCGACCGCGACATCGTGTTGATGCACGGCGTTGAGCCGAACATGCGCTGGCGCACCTTCTGCGCCGAGCTGCTCGCCGTCGCCGACAAGCTCAACGTCGACACCGTGGTGATCCTCGGCGCGCTGCTGGCTGATACGCCGCACACCCGGCCGGTGCCGGTGTCCGGGGCGGCCTACTCCCCCGAATCGGCGCGCCGGTTTGGACTGCAGGAAACCCGCTACGAGGGTCCGACCGGCATCGCAGGCGTGTTTCAGGACGCTTGCGTGGCGGCCGGCATTCCGGCGGTGACTTTCTGGGCTGCGGTTCCGCACTACGTGTCCCAGCCGCCGAATCCGAAAGCGACTGTGGCGCTGCTGCGCCGGGTCGAGGACGTGCTCGATATCGAGGTGCCGCTGGCTGATCTGCCGGCTCAGGCCGAGGAGTGGGAGCAGGCGGTCACCGAGATGACCGCCGAGGACGACGAAATCTCGGAGTACGTGCAGTCATTGGAGCAACGCGGTGACGCCGAGGTCGACATGAACGAGGCGCTTGGCAAGATCGACGGCGACGCGCTGGCCGCCGAGTTCGAGCGCTACCTGCGTCGGCGCCGTCCCGGCTTCGGGCGCTAACTTCTATCGCTGCTCCAGCGCCTCGTTGCTGGCGCTGGTGGAACGGCCCAGCGCGGCGACTTCGGCGTCCATCCGGGGAAGAAGTTCCTGAGCGATCTTGGACATTGCGCCTTCGCCAAACGGGGTCGACAGCACCGGCTTGAGCCAGCGGAACCACCGCACCCAGCCCGGGCAGTAGATCCGTCGTTTGCGGTGCTCAATGCCCTTGACGAAGGCGGCGGCGCAGGCGTCCACCGAGGTGGTCTTGTTCAGCGGGAAGGGCAGCCGGGCCAGCAGTTCTTGGAATGACGGCAGATCGGCCTTGCTGTCGCGGACCAAGGCGGTGTCGATCCAGGACATGTGGGCCGAGCCGACGGTGACCCCCCGCTGGCCGACCTCAAGGCGCAACGCGTTGGCCAGGTGCTCGACACCTGCCTTCGACGCGTCGTAGGGAATCATGCCGGGCGCCGCCGCGAACGCGGCCAGCGACGAGACGATCAGCACGTAGCCGCGGCGCTCGATCACCGACGGCAGCGCTGCACGCACGGTGTGGAAGACGCCGAGCACGTTGACGTCGAGGACCCGCCGGAACGCCTCGGGATCGACCTGAAGCGCCGATCCGTAGCTGGCGATGCCGGCGTTGGCGATGACGACATCGATACCGCCGAACTTTTCGACGGCCTGGCTCGCGGCGGCCTGCATGGCTCCAAGATCACGCACGTCGGCGGTGGCGGTCAGCACCCACTCGTCGCCGCCGAGCTCGGCGGACATCGCCGCCAGTGCACCCGCGTCCAGGTCGGTCAACACCAGCTTGGCGCCCTTGGCGTGCAACCGCCGCGCTACCTCGGCCCCGATTCCATGGCCACCGCCCGTGATGAAGACGACTTGCGAGTTCACTGAGGTCATTGCCGCAACCTACCGCTGCGGCGTTTGCAGGTCCACTCCCAGCAGCGCGTCCACCGCTGTTGCCACCGCGTGCGGCGCCTCGGCATCGTGCCCGCCGTATTCCAGTGCATCGGTGGTCCAACCATCAAGTGCAGCAAGCGCTTTGGGGGTATCAAGGTCGTCGGCGAGATAGCGGCGCAGCCGGGCGATGACGTCGGCGGCATCCGGCGCTTCGGGCAGAGCGGTCGCGGTGCGCCACCGATGCAGCCGCGCAGTGGCCGACTCGAGTACTTCGGCGCTCCAGTCGCGGTCGGAGCGATAGTGGCCGGCCAGCAGGCCCAGTCGGACGGCCGACGGCTCGACGCCCTGGCCGCGTAACCCCGACACCAGAACCAGGTTGCCACGGCTCTTGGACATCTTGCGCCCGTCCAAGCCGATCATGCCCGCGTGCACATAGTGGCGGGCGAATCGTCGCTCGCCACTGACACATTCGGCATGCGCGGCGGTGAACTCGTGATGCGGGAAGACCAGATCGCTGCCACCGCCCTGGATGTCCAGTCCGCTGCCGATCCGGCTGAGCGCGATCGCCGCGCACTCGACGTGCCAACCCGGCCGGCCGGGACCAAACGGCGACGGCCAGCTCGGCTCCCCGGGCCGCGCAGCACGCCACATCAGCGCGTCTAGTTGGTCGGTCTTGCCCCGTCGGTCCGGGTCGCCGCCGCGCTCGGCGAACAAAGCCAGCATGGTGTCGCGGTCATAACCGGATTCGTAGCCGAACTGCAGCGTCGCGTCGGCGCGGAAGTACACATCGGGATAGTCGGGGTCGTCGATGACATAGGCAGCACCCGAGGCCAGCATCTTTTCCACCAGTTCGACTACTTCGGCCACCGCCTCGGTCGCCGCGACGTATTCGCCTGGCGGCAGCACCCGCAGCGCGGCCATGTCATCGCGATACAGCGAAACCTCGCGACCCGCGAGGTCGCGCCAGTCAAGGCCGTCACGGTTGGCCCGCTCGAACAATGGATCGTCGACATCGGTGACGTTCTGCACGTAGTGCACGTTGTGTCCGAGATCCAGCCACAGCCGCTGGATCAGGTCGAAGGCCAGATAGGTGGCGGCGTGGCCGAGGTGGGTGGCGTCATACGGCGTGATCCCGCACACGTACATGGTGGCCGTCGGTCCAGCGACCACCGG
>NZ_JBATXN010000063.1:0-6407 GCF_049673265.1 Mycobacterium sp.
CGCCACCGCCGGGTGCCGGCGGTGGCGCAGGCGCCACGCTCGACGACTGGGTGGTCGTGGTGGTGGTCGTGGTTGTCGTGCTCGTCGGTCCGCCTTTGTTGCCGCCGCCGCAGCCAACCGCTAACACCAGCACGGCTGCACCGCCGAACAAAGCCATCGAGGTCCGAGCTTGAGACTTCATGCGCAAATCCCCAATCTCATTAGGTGCACGTTTGATACCCCGGACGACGATGTGCGAAACGCGTCGAATGTCAGCTCCGCCTGGATAACTGGGCACGTATCAGCGGGGCGATCTTGTCCGCCATATACGCATGTCCAGCGTCGTTGGGATGTACACCATCTGGCCCAATCAGGTCGGGCCGGCCAACGAACCAGCCCTCGCTGATCGGATCGACGAACGTCGCCCCGGCCCATTCGGCCTGGCTCCTGAGGGTGTCGCGGACGTACAAGACATCGAACGGCGGATCGGCGTTGGTCCAGGGCGGGCCGATGACCAGCAGCTTCGACGAGGGCGCGATGCGCCGCGCAATATCGAAGGTGTCGTGCGCCATGCCTGCCATCTGCATGGGGTCCACGCCCTCGTCATTGCGAGAGCCGAAGAACACCACCAGCGCATCGTCCGGATGGACCGCCCTGCCAGTGAGGTCCTCGAAGACGCTGCCGTGGTCGCCGCGCACCACATAGCCGGCTCGGCCCTCGGATGCGACATCGGGGGAAATCTGAACTCCCTGGCGCGCGAGCGTCAGCCAGGTGCGGTTGGTCCACGCATTCTGGCCCTCCCCGCCTTGGTCCGTCCCAGTGGTGTAGGAGTCCCCGATCACCGCGACGTGATCGATCGGGGTGCCGCGAGCCGTCGTCTGGTACGGGCGCGCGGGCGCCGTGTGGTAGCCGATCATTCCCATGGCGACAGCCAAGGAGATAACCAACGTGGCAAGACGACCCACTGCTACCTCCCCTCGGTCAAGTCCCCATATCGCGCGACGGGCACGGGACACTGACGGTCCCGCGCCACACGGCATCGTACTTGATCAGTGTGTGGCGCAGCAGTGTTCGTGTTCTCCGGGCGACTGCCTAGCCTGCGCGCGCCGAAATCGACGTTGGTCGTTCTTCCAGAGCTCGGTCGATCGATTGCAGCTTGCCGGTGGCCGCGTGGGCTGCCGGATCGGTCCGCACATCAGCGCTCGCGCCCCTGATGTCGACCATCCGGCGCATCCAGCGGCGAGCGGGCTCTTCGACAAAGTGGTACAGCAGCATTGAAAGACCTATCGCGATCGCGAGCAGGCAGATGACATTCCATTTCCATGGAGTGTCCTGCGGCTTGAGATCGAATTGCTCAACGGCCCATCCCCAAGAGGTATGCACCAGCTCATGCACCATATACAGGGCGAACGAGATCTGCCCGCCGTAAACCATCAGCCGGGTCGAAAGCAGCCTCGGCAGGCTACCCACGCCGATCGCCAGCGTTATCACCAACGGAACGAACAGCATGTCGACGACCCCGCCGCTGTCGTTCTCCAAGACTCCGGATATCGGATGTGCGGCAAACCAGTAGAGAACGCCCACCATGGCAACCAAAAGAAGCAGGGAGACGTACCCCGCGACGAGGCGACCGCGATCGGTCAGCCGCAACCTACGGACGGCGGCACAGGCCAGGGCGCCGGCGGTGAATTGGGTCACGATTCGCGGCAGCCAGCTCCACGGTGTGTAGAACTGGCCGCTGGCCAGCAACATCACCACCGGCGGCGACGACGCCGCGATCGCCAGCAATATCAGGCTCCGCGCCCTCGTTGCCTGCTTCATCCGCAAAATCACCAGCACGAGTAGGCCGAAGAGCAAGTAGGCCAGCCATTCCGCGCTGATTGACCAGGCCGGCCCATCCCAGCTGGAGTCATCGAAGAACGGCACAAACCACAACTGCACGAGCAGGATCTGCCGCACGTAGCTGATCGCGGTGAGCTGACCGGCGTAAGGCGATGGCACGTGGCCGACGTGCAGGGTGAAGATCACCCAGAATGCGGCGAGGTGCAAGGTGACCAGGTAGACCGGCCACACCCTGGCCAGGCGCAGCCACAGGAAGTGCAGGGTGGCGCGCGCCGACCACGACCTGCCCATGCGGTCGAGGTAGTTCCAGGTCAGCACGAATCCACTGAGGATGAAAAACAGGTCGACGCCTTGCGCGCCGCAGTTGAGCACCGGCGCGAGGGCATCGCGGAAGCCGGGCGACGCATCGCTCAACATCGGCCGGAAGTGAAACAGCACCACCCAAACGGCGGCGATGATGCGAAGACCCGTGAGGGCCTTTATCTCTGCGCTGCGCACAACACTCTTCCCGTAAGGCCGCTGCTGCGCCACCTGTGCGGGGCGGTTTAACTCCACGCGACCCGACTAAAAGACGGCGATGGGAGGGTATCAAGGCCATCGCTCGAATAGCGAGTCGTCGTCCCGGTGTGGCTCCTGAGAATCACCCGCAAGCATGGGATTTGTGTTCGGGAGCTTACGGTAAAGCAATGCCGCTGTTGTACGTCGACGTCATCGAGGGACGTGCGCCCGCCGAAATTCAGGCTTTGCTGAACGCAATCCACGACGCCGTGGTTGAAGCGTTCCAGGTGCCGCACCGCGACCGCTACCAGGTGGTGCGCACCCATCCGGCCCACGAGATCGTCGCTTTGGACACCGGTCTGGGCATCCCGCGCTCATCTGAGCTGGTGATTTTGCACGTGGTCAGCAGGCGACGTCCGCGCGAATTCAAGGAACGTTTCTATAAGCTGGTGGCGGCTAATCTCGCCGAGCGGTGTGGCCTCGCGCCGGCGGATTTGATTGTCTCGGTGACCGAAAACGATGACGAGGACTGGTCTTTCGGCCACGGCCGAGCGCAGTTCCTCACCGGAGAGCTCACGTGAGTGCCGCCAAATCACTGAATACTCGGCTGACCGAATTCTTCGGGATCGAACATCCGATCCTGCTGGCGCCGATGGCATTCGTTTCCGGGGGCCGGCTCGCTGCCGCTGTGACGGCCGCAGGCGGCCTCGGGCTCATCGGCGGAGGTTACGGCGACGCTGAATGGCTGAGAACCGAGATCGCCCACGCCGACGGCGCGCGAGTCGGTTACGGCTTCATCACGTGGAGCCTCGCGCGCAACCCTGACCTGCTCGACATGATCCTGGCTGAGCGGCCGGCGACGATCATGTTGTCGTTCGGCGAGCTGCGGCCCTTTGCCGAGCGCATCCGTGCGGCCGGTGTTCCGCTGATCGCACAGGTGCAGACAGTCGAGCAGGCCCGCGGGGCTCTCGACGTCGGCGCGGACATCGTTGCGGCTCAAGGTGCAGAGGCAGGCGGGCACGGCATGAGTGTCCGCTCGACATTCACCCTGGTGCCCGAGGTCGTCGACATCGTCGCCGATCGCTCGCCTGAAACGCTGGTGCTCGCTGCCGGCGGCGTCATCGATGGCCGTGGGCTTGCGGCGGCGCTGGCGCTGGGCGCGGACGGCGTGCTCGTCGGCACGCGGTTTTGGGCAGCGCCCGAGGCGTTAGTTTCGCCGCGAGCGCACCAGCGCGCGGTCCAGGCCGAAGGGGACGACACCTTCCGCACTCAGGTCTATGACGCTGTACGGCAGTTGGATTGGCCCGCCGAATACAACGAGCGAGCATTGGGCAATTCCTTCCTCGACACCTGGCACGGCAGCAAGACGCAGCTCTCGGCGAAGCTGCCCGAAGCGATCGAGACTTTCGAGAAGGCTGTCGCCGCAGACGATTTCGATGCGGCAGCCATTCTCATCGGCGAGGGGGTCGGGCTCATCCACGATGTTCGTCCAGCCGTTGACATCGTGCACGACATGGTCTGCGGCGCATCGGAAATCCTGCATCAGTAAAGCGGTGACCAGGCCGAGGTCCGCAGCAGTCGGCTCTGCCACTGGTCTCGGTATTGCAACGCATCGAACATGTAGGTTCCGGGCCCGCGGTGTTCCGCCGGAATGTCGGTAGTCAGCAGATGCAAGAGGGCCGCGTAGTCGTTGGTCGCGTCAATCTTCTGCCACAGCATCGCTTCTCGGCGTTTGTGGCTGCCGTGCGCCACCTGGAAGCAGGCCTGGATTTCCAGCACCCTTCTGCCCGGTGGTGCCTTGGACAGCACGCGGTAGTAGATCTCATCCCATGAGCGGATGTAGTCGTCCAGCGGCGCGTAAGGCCACCCGGTGTCCTCCATGAACAAACTCAACGGATGCGTTGTGCCATCGGTGGGCACGCTGTTGAGGTCCACCTCCTGTAGGGGCGACCACTCGACCGGCAGCAGGAGCTTTCCCGTGACCTCGTGGCGCAGGTTGTCCAGCTCGCGCATCCACGGCGCCAGATCGCCTGTTTGAGCCCGGCGGGCCAACCTCTCCCATGCCGCGCCGTCCGCAATACCGGTGATCGTCACGACGTTATAGGCGACCCCTGAACCGTGCGCGTGGTTGGTGTACCAGAGCAGCCGGGCATCGTTTCGCTGCGCGAGTGTGGGCATCCAGCCCTCGCGGTAGGCGGCCTCAAAGTCGTCCTCGCGGGTGCCGACGACCTGGTGGGTCTCGTGAAGAAACAGCACGTGTGTCTCCTTTACAGAATCCGGTCGGTGGCTCAGCGGTGACCGGCGATCAACGCCGCGAGCTGACGGCGGTTGACCTTGCCGGTCTCGTTGTACGGGATGTGGTCGACGATCATCAGCCGCTCAGGCAGCTTGAAATACGCGATGCGATCGCGGCAGTGCGAGCGCAGCTCGTCGAGCGTGACGGGAACGCGAGTTACCACGGCCGCTCCTACCCGCTGGCCCATCTCGTCGTCGCTGATCCCGACGACCGCGACGTCGGTGACTGCCGGGTGGGCACGCAGTGCCTCCTCGACCTCGATCGGGCCGAACTTCTCTCCGCCGCGGTTGATGGTGTCGCTCAGCCGGCCACTGGGATAGATGTATCCGTCCGCGTCCCGGCGGGCGAGGTCACCGGTATGCAACCAACCGTGGCTGACGTTCTGGCTGGTGTTCACCCACAGCTCGCCGACGCTTCCGATCTCGACGTCGCTGCCGGTGTCGGGATCCACCACTCGCAGTTCGACTCCGGGCAGCGGCGTGCCGACCGATCCCACCCGATTGGGGTCGCGGTGATCATCCGGTGACAAGCTCGTGTAGGCACCGAGCGTCTCGGTCTGGCCGAATACGTTGGCAAAAGCCACATGTGGCAGCGCGGCCATTGCGCGGCGCACCAACGCGATGGGCGCTGCGGCGGCGCCGTAGGCGATGGCCACCAGCGAGCTCAGGTCGGTGCCGGTGAAGTCGGGATGGTCGAGGATGCGCTGGATCATCGTCGGCACCAGGAATGCGGTGCGCACCCGATGCTCCTGCACCAAGCGAAGCCACTGTCCGGCGTCGAACCGTTCCTGCACCACCGAGGTGTTGCCCGAATAGAGGCTGCCGAGGAGGCCCAGCGAGCCGCCGACGTGAAAGAACGGAACGCACATCATGCCGACGATGGGCGCCGCGTCGGCCCGAAAAGGCGCGCCGATCCCCCGAATCCGCGCAGTCAGTCGTCCGCTGCTGATCCCCACCGCCTTCGGGAGGCCGGTTGTCCCGCTGGTGAAAAGCACCAGCGCGTCGCGGTCGGCAATCTCCTCGACAGCCGGCGCCGGCGAAAACTGTTGGCCGCTCAATAGATCGGTGGGCGTCAACGCCTTGGTCGCCCCCGCTGCACGCAGCCGGTCGGCGTAGGGTCCGCCGGCGACGCCGACCCCGAGGCAGTCCGCATTGCGCAGTAGGTCCCGCAGCTCGGCGGAGGTGAGCGCGGGGTTCATCAGCGCCGCTGCCGCGCCGATGCGCGCGGCGCCGAGCACCGATGCGATCGACAGCAGGCTGCCGCCGTCGACGACGGCGACGCGGCTTCCGGCCACCACCCCGTTAGCGGCCAGCCCGGCGGCACACCGTTCGACGGCCGTCGCCAGCGCGCCGTAGGTGATCCTGAGGTTGTCGATGATGAGCGCGACGCGGTCAGGATCGCCGGTGGCGGCGGCTTCGATGATCGTGCCGATGTTCATCGGCGGCTCAATACAGCGGTGACCACGACGAGGTCCGCAGCAGCCTGCTGGTCCATTGGTCGCGCAGGTCCAATGCGTCGTACATCCAGGTGCCCGGCGCGCGGTAGTCCGACGGGATTTCGGTGCGAATCAGGTTCAGCAGCGCCTCGGGCTGCAGGATGCGCTGCATCAGCACTACTTCACGGCGCACGTGGCTGCCCAACGCAGGCTGGAACCCAGCCTGGATGGTCAACATCGCGGCCGGCCGATCGAGGCTCTTGGAGTACACCTCACCGCAGCGGTCGATGTATTCGGTGAACTTGTCCTCGTAGGGCCACATGGTGTCCTCCATGTAGAGGCTCAGCTCGTGTTCCC
>NZ_JBATXN010000064.1:0-11435 GCF_049673265.1 Mycobacterium sp.
CGATCGCGCTGACCATGGATCGGGTTTCGTCGTCGATTCCAACGACGGCGGTGACCGACGTGGCGAGGTTGGCCCGCAGTCGGTCCACCTGCGATCGAAACAACGCGATCACCACACCGGCGAGGCCAAAGAAAATCGCAGCCAGCGCCGTGAGCCGCGCAACCCATAAACCGTCCGGGGTGGGGCTCGGGCAGACGTGCCCGCCCAGCTAGAAATCGCTGACGCCGCCTTTGACTAAGGAGACCGTCCAGATCAGCGGCTGGAAGAAGACGGGATGCGTCGCGTCGTGACAGTTCCAATACGAGCTGAAGCCGAGCACCGCACCTGTCGCGGCCAGGCCGGCAACGACCGCGACCGGCACATTGCCCGACCGGCGGGCACTGCGCGAACGAAAGCTCAACACGCACAGCGCGCCCAGTACAGCGGACACGATCGCGATCGTCGTTGCCGATCCAGTCCGGCCGAACCACCTCAACCAGATCGGCAACTTGTCGGCCGTGGAGGGATGCGCCGCCAGGATGCACAGCCAACCGAGGAGCACCAGAGCAACCGTTAAAAGCGCGATTTGCAACGTGCGGGAAGGTGCGACGGTGCGTTGCATTCGACCTTCCCTCCTGCTTGAGCCGCAATAAAGATGATGGCACTGAAATGCGGGCCGCGGCGGATAACAGATTTTCAGCTGTGCATGGCAGCAAATGCCGCCACGATTACCGCGGTTACTGTCGTCGTCAATTCGATTGCGGCGCCTAGAACGTCGCCGCTGATGCCGCCGAACCGACGCACACATTGCGCGACCAGCAGTGTCGCGCAGCACAGCCCCACCAGCACCGCCGCCGGTCCCTGCCATGGCTGCCGACCTGCCGCTACGGCGGCGGCGAGCAGCACAATGACCCACGCCGCGATCACCGGCGTGGATTGGGTTCCGGCGACTCGGGCGCCCAGCGCGCTGCCCTCTGCCGCCGACAGCGAACGGTGGCAGGCCAGCACCGCCGCTACCCGGCCGGCGGCAACGGTCACCACGATCGCCGCACCGCTCAGCGCCGAAAATGCCAGACCCTGCAGCATGATCACCAACGCCACGCTGGCCACCCCGAACGGCCCGGTGGACCCGTCGCGCATCACCTGCAGCGCGCGTTCCGGTGGCCCGTAGCAGCCCAGCCCGTCGGCGGTATCTGCCACGCCGTCGATGTGCAGGCCGCGGGTCGCCGCCAGCAGGGCAGCCACTGCCAGCAGGCCGGTCAGTGGGCTGCCCGAGCCGAACGCCAGCGCGCTTGCCCATGTCACGGCCGCGGCCAGCGCTCCGAGCACAACGCCGACGACCGGCAGCGCGGTCATCGCACCGCTGCCCAGCGGCCGCTGCGATGTGCCGGGCACCGGGACGACGGTCTCGAACGCGAAAGCTGTTGCCAGCGACCTGATCACGGTTGGGAAGCGCGGTTGGAGACGTTGGCACTGGCAAAGCTGGCCATCGATGTCAACGCGGCCACCGCGGCTCGTAATACCGGCAGCGCCACCGCCGCGCCGGTACCTTCACCCAGCCGCATTCTGAGGTCGACGATCGGATCCAGTCCCAGCTGGGCCAAGGCCAGCGCGTGCGCCGGCTCGGTTGAAAGGTGACCAGCCTGCCACCACAGCCGCGCGCCCGGAGCCAGGCGCTCGGCGATCAGAGCCGCAGCCGTCACCGCCATGCCATCGAGCAACAAAGGCGTACGCCGGATGGCGGCCTGCGCACAGAAGCCGGCCAGCCCCGCCAGATCAGCGCCGCCGCAACGCGCCAGCAGCGCCACTGGATCGGACAACACCGGCTCGGCCCGGAACATCGCATCGCGCACCGCCGCGGTTTTGCGGGCCCAGCCGGCGTCATCTATCCCGGTGCCGTAACCGACGGCGGCGACCGGTTCGATGCCCGTCAGAGCCGCGGTCAGAACTGTTGCAGGAGTCGTGTTTCCGATGCCCATGTCTCCCGCGATGAGAAGGTCGGCTCCGGCGTCGACCTCTTGATCGGCGATCTGGCGGCCGGCCTCGATCGCGTCGAGGGCCTCCTGGTGGGTCAGCGCATCCTCTTTCGTGATGTCGCCGCTGGCGCGCCGCACCTTATGTGCACCGATCTGTGGCGAGGGCGGGTCGGCGTCGACGGCCAGGTCGGCGACGCGCACCGTTGCTCCGGCGACGTCAGCCAGCGCGTTGATCGCAGCGCCACCAGCAACGATATTGGCGACCATCTGACCGGTGACCTCCGGCGGGTAAGCCGACACCCCTGAGCGCGCAACGCCATGATCACCGGCGAACACCACCACCCTGGCGCGTTCGAATTGTTTTGGCGGGCAAAGGCCTTGACACGAAGCAACCCAAACCGACAGGTCCTCGAGCCGTCCCAGCGCGCCCGTTGGCTTGGTCAGCGTGTCCTGGCGGGCACGGGCCGCCGCGGCGGCGGCGGTATCGGGCGGCACTACCGGCGGAAACATCAGACCATCCTCGACGGCTTGATTTGCAACGGCTGCCCGGCGACCATCAGCACCACTCGATCGCACAAGGCGGCCAGCCGCTGATTGAGCGCGCCCAACTCGTCGGTGAACCGGCGGCCGGATACCGTCGCCGCCACGATGGTCAGTCCCACCTCGTGGCTGACCAGGACCAGCGGCGAACTGAACGAGGCCGCCGCCGCGAGCATCTCGTCGATGTCCGCCGAGACCGAGCCGTCCTCCCATCCGCGGCGATCCAGTGCCGCGGTCAACCAGCCGCAGACATCATCGACGAGGGTGGGCGCCGCTGGTTGCCGGCGCAATTGTGTCGCGATGTCGTCGCTTTCCACCGTTGACCAATGTTGAGGCCTGCGCTCGCGGTGCACGGCGATCCGTCGCAACCATGCTGGGTCGCTGTCGGTCACCGAACCGGTCGCCAGGTACCGCACCGGCTCGGTCGGTCCCGCCGATCCGGCGATGGCCGTCTCCGCCCAGCGGGATTTGCCCGATTTGATCCCGCCGAGCACCAGGGTCCGCACGTCAGATCAAGCGACTTTGGCGCCGTGCTTGACTTGCGGCCGAGGCGCTCTCATGCGGCGCATCTGGGAAGCCCGACTGGCGGCGTAAAGACCTAGCTTCCAACGGCTTTCGGTGTCGTTCGGAAACTTTTCGTCGACCCGCCTGGCGACCTTGCGGCCCAGGATGATCCCGTCGAGCGCCATGACCGCCATCAGCGCCGTCATCGCATACGACATGTAACCCTGGCTCAGTTGAGGGCGAGCGAACATGACGAACAGCAAGGCCAGCGCCGAAGGCATGAACAACCCGAGCACGTTGCGGCGGGCGTCCACCACGTCGCGGACGAACCGGCGAACCGGGCCCTGATCGCGCGTCAGCAGGTAGCGCTCGTCGCCGGCCATCATGCGGTCTCGCCGCTCCGACATCTGCGCGCGCCGAGCCGCACTGCTGGCCCGGCGTTCCTCACGGCTGAGCTTGGGCCCCTTCAATGACTTTCGTCGGGCGCGGGCCTCGGCGGCGGTCATCGGCGCCGGAGCGATCGGCCCCTTGCGCCGGGCGACCGCGTCGCGGCGGGGAGTGGGGCGGCCCTTGGGGGCGGTTGTTTGCGCACCACGGGAGGCAGCTTCCGCCTCCGCCGGTGTCTGGGCACCGCCGTCGTCGCTGGCGGCGTCGTCGTCTCTTTTCCGACCCAGCAGTTTCACGTTCGCCAGGTTACTTCGCAGGTGCACCTTTTCCGAGCGGCCCCTACGCTGGCTCCGATGAGCGGTATCGCTCCGGACGCCGCACTGGTGCCGTCGAGCCTGCGGGTGCTGGTCGCCCCCGATAGTTACGGTGACAGCTTGACCGCGGTCGAGGCCGCCGCCGCGATCGCGACGGGCTGGAACCGGTCGCGGCCCGACGATCAATTCACCATCGCGCCGCAATCCGACGGCGGCCCGGGCTTCGTCGACGTCCTGGCCAGACGGCTGGGGGAGCGCAGGCACCTCGAGGTATCCGGGCCGCTGGATGACGACGTGCTGGCCGAGTGGGTGCTGGACTCCGAGTGGGCGACGGCATACCTGGAATGCGCGCAGGCCTGTGGATTAGCCCGGCTGGGCGGCCCGCCGACACCGCAAACGGCGCTGTCGGCGCACAGCAGAGGAGTGGGCCAGCTCATCGCCGCGGCCCTGCAGGCTGGTGCCGCGCGGATTGTGGTCGGCTTGGGCGGCAGCGCCAGCACCGACGGCGGCCGTGGGCTCATCGACGAGCTGGGCGGGCTTGCCGCGGCCCGCCAGCGGCTCGCCGGTGTGGAGCTGATCGCCGCGTCGGACGTCGAATACCCGCTGCTGGGACCCTGGGGGGCCGCGTCGATATTCGGGCCACAGAAGGGCGCGGATCCCGACACCGTGGCAGTGCTCGAACAGCGGCTCACTGACTGGGCGGGTGAGCTGGACGCGGCCGCCGGGCGGCCGGTCAGCGCACAAGCAGGCGCAGGGGCGGCCGGAGGCATCGGAGCGGCGCTGCTCGCGCTGGGCGGCCGGTGCGAATCGGGTGCATCGATCATCGCCGAGCACACTGGCCTGGCCGATGACATTGCCGCCGCCGACCTGGTGATTACCGGTGAGGGCCGGTTCGACGACCAGTCGCTGCACGGCAAGGTGGTCGGTGCACTCGCCGAGGCGGCGCAGTCGCAGCAGGTGCCGATCGTGGTGATGGCTGGCCAGGTGGATCTCGACCAGCTGGCGTCGCGATCGGCGGGCATTCTGGCCGCCTACGCGATCGCCGATTACGCCGGTTCGGTACGGCTTGCCGTGGTCGATGCCGCCAACCAGCTGATGGGGCTGGCCTCTTTGGTGGCGGCGCGACTCGGGAATAGCGGCACAACAAGGTACCTTTGAAGAGGTGGGTTTTTCCGTGTCTTTTCCGAGGCGGAGAGCCCCATCCACATACCCAAGAACGATTCGGCCTTTGAGGCACGCATAGGGAGAAGCAATGACTGTTCAGGAAGAGTCAGCCGCCAAGACGCATGGCGCGATTTTGACCGACGCCGCGGCAGCCAAGGCGAAGTCACTGCTAGAGCAGGAGGGGCGTGACGACCTGGCGCTGCGCATCGCGGTCCAGCCCGGTGGATGCGCGGGTCTGCGATACAACTTGTTCTTCGACGACCGCTCGCTCGACGGTGACCTGACCGCGGATTTCGGTGGCGTGACGCTGACCGTCGACCGGATGAGCGCCCCCTACGTGCAGGGCGCCTCCATCGACTTCGTCGACACCATCGAGAAGCAGGGCTTTACCATCGACAACCCCAACGCCACCGGCTCGTGCGCCTGTGGTGACTCCTTCAACTGACGCCGTAGCTAGTAGCTGCCAGCCGTCCGCTGGACGTAGGAGCATACGAGCACTTTGTTGCGCTGGTTGAGCAGCTGCGCGATTCCCTGGATTTGTTCGTGGGCGGCGCCGCCGGAAGCGGGTGCGACGCGCATGCTGAACAGCACTTGGGCCTGGTAGTCCGACCAGTACACGATCTTGTCGATCGAGGTCACCTGCGCTTCGGTGAACTGTTTGCGGAACGCGTCGCTGGACAGTTTGGCCAACGCCTGATCGGATCGTCGGTCCCGCACGGCGTCGTAGATCCCGCATAGCGAGTTACGCGCGATCGTTTCGGTGTCGCGGTGCTCGAGCGCGTCCAGGTAGCCCTGGATCGCCGCTTTGGCCGTCGTGTCGGAGAATGCGCCCGACGTCGCCGGTCCGTGATGCGCACCGTGCACGATCGCCGCGACCAACGCGGCGATCAGGGCCACCGCGCCCACAGCGGCGAGGACCAGCCGTCGACCGCGGCGTTTCGGGTACGGGACGGGCGGTGGCAGCGGACCCGGATAGGCCGCCCCCGGCGGCGCCGCCTCTACCGGCTCGCCCACCGGCGGTCCGGCATAGGTGGGCTGGTCCGGGAGCGGCCGGCTGGGATGGGCCTCGGTGAACGGCGGTCCGTCGGCGCCGAGATGGTGGTTCGGCGAATACGGACCGGGCATAGGCAGCTCTCCTCGGGGTACCGGACTGGTTCTTCTTGGCAGGCTAGCGGCCGTCGGCCCGCGGTGCAGCGGCGCCCGCGACCGCAGGTACCCTTACCTAGGCGAACTTAGGAAATGAAGGGTGATTTCTTCGTGACGATTGCGGTGACCGGTTCTATTGCCACTGACCATCTGATGCGGTTTCCGGGCCGGTTCTCCGAGCACCTGCTGGCCGAGCATCTGCAGAAGGTGTCGTTGAGCTTCCTGGTGGACGACTTGGTGATTCATCGAGGGGGTGTAGCCGGCAACATCGCCTACGCGATCGGGGTGCTCGGAGGCGACGCCGCGTTGGTGGGAGCGGCCGGCGACGACTTCGACGATTACCGCAAGTGGCTGCAGTCGCACGGCGTCAACACCGACCACGTGCTGATCTCGGACACCGCGCACACCGCACGTTTCGTATGCACCACCGATCTCGACATGGCCCAGATCGCGTCGTTCTATCCGGGTGCGATGTCGCAGGCCCGCGACATCAAGCTCGCCGACGTCGTCGCATCGATCGGCAATCCCGACCTGGTCATCATCGGAGCCAACGACCCGGACGCGATGGTGGTGCACACCGAGGAGTGCCGCAAGCTCGGCTTGGCTTTCGCCGCCGACCCGTCGCAGCAGTTGCCCCGGTTGTCCGGCGACGAGATCAGCAAGCTCATCGACGGCGCCGCCTACCTGTTCACCAACGATTACGAGTGGGAGCTGTTGCTGAACAAGACCGGCTGGTCGGAAGCCGACGTGCTGAAGAAGGTGGACCTGCGGGTGACCACCCTCGGCGCCAAGGGCGTCGACATCGTGGACAGCGACGGCACCACCATTCACGTCGGTGTGGTGCCCGAAACCAGCCAGACGGACCCCACCGGCGTCGGCGATGCGTTCCGAGCCGGTTTCCTGACCGGGCGCAGCGGGGGACTCAGCCTCGAGCGTTCGGCACAGCTGGGTTCGCTGGTTGCCGTCCTGGTGCTGGAGTCCACCGGCACCCAGGAGTGGGACTGGGACCGCGAGGTTGCGAAGACTCGGTTAGCGGACGCCTACGGCGACGACGCTGCGGGCGAAATCGCCGCTGTACTGGCCTAGCTCTCTGTCCTTTTCGCGACATTTAACCGGCTGCGACGACACGCCGCTTGGGCTCACAGCTGCACCGGGTACTGCGGCTCGCTGATCTGCGGCAGCACACTGTGCTCGACGAAGATCGCGTGCCACAGCATGAAGATCAGCAGCGTCCACAGCCTGCGACTGTGATCTGTTGTGCCACAACGGTGTTCGTCGAGCATTCGGCGAACCGCCGACACGTCGATCAGATGGTCGGTTGCTGAAGCGTTCAGTATTTCATGGGCCCATTCGAGCAGCGGGCCGGCGCGCAGCCAGTGCCGGATAGGCACCGGGAAGCCCAGTTTCGGCCGGTTGAGTACGTGCGACGGAACAACGGGCTCCAACGCACGTCGCAGCGCGTATTTGGTTGTGGTGCGGGTGATCTTGGCCTGTACGGGTAGTCGGGATGCGACCGCGAACACCTCGGGATCCAGGAACGGCACCCGAAGCTCCAGCGAATTGGCCATCGTCATCTTGTCGGCCTTGACCAGAATGTCGCCGCGCAACCACGTGAATAGGTCGATGTGCTGCATGCGGGCCACCGGGTCCCAGTCCGCCGATTCCGCGTACAGCGGTGCGGTCACATCGGTGTGCGTCCAATCCGGCCGGAACCCGGGCAGCACCTCGCGCAGTTGCGCGTCGGAAAAACTTCGGGCATTGCCGTAATAGCGCTGCTGCAGCGTCAGCGATCCGCGGTGCAGCAGGCTCTTGCCGCGCATGCCCTCCGGCAACGGCTTGGACAACGTCCCCATCGACCGTCGCACCGGCCCGGGCAGATAGTCGAAAGGCTTGAGCGACAACGGCTCCCGGTAAATGGTGTAACCACCGAAAAGCTCGTCGGCTCCCTCCCCGGACAGCACTACCTTGACGTGCTTTCGCGCCTCGCGGGCGACGAAGAACAGCGGCACCAGAGCCGGGTCGGCCACCGGCTCGTCGAGATACCAAACGATTTCGGGTAAGGCGGCCACGAACTCGTCGGGCGCAACCACCTTAGCGATGTGCCGCGCACCGATTGCCTCCGCAGACGCGACCGCTACGTCGATCTCGGAGAATCCCTCACGCTCGAACCCGGTGGTGAACGTGATCAGCCGCGGGTTATGCCGGATGGCCAACGCCGCGATCGCCGTGGAGTCGATGCCACCCGACAGGAAGGCGCCGACGGTGACGTCGGCCCGCATGTGCTTGGCCACCGAGTCCTCCAGCACCGCGGTGATCTCGTCGTAGCGGGCCTGCTCGGTATCCCGGCTGATCGGGGTCGCGGCGAAGCGCGGCACGAAGTAGCGGACGGCCTCCGGGGCGGCCGTGCCGGGCCGAATCCGGGTGTAACAACCGGATTCGAGCCGGCGCACGCCGCGATGCAGGGTTTCGGGCTCGGGCACGTACTGCAACACCGTGTAGTGCTGAACCGCGCGGCGGTCGATCCCAGAAGCTCCAGCGTCGAACCCGACCACGTCGGCCAGATCGAGCAGGCATTTCTTTTCGCTGGCTACCGCGGTGCCACCGGTTCCGGTCGCCATGAACAGCGGTTTGATGCCGAAAGGGTCGCGGGCGCAGAATAATTCGCCGGCCACGTTGTCCCACAATGCGAACGCGAACATGCCGCGCAGCCGCTTCAGGGCTTCAGCGCCCCAAAAGTGGTAAGCAGCGACGATGGCCTCACCGTCACCGTCGGTGGCGAAGACGGCGTCGTGGCGCTCGGCGAGCTCGGCGCGCAGCTCCAGGTAGTTGTAGATCTCGCCGTTGAACACCAACTCATAGCGGCCCGGGCTTTCCGGCGGCCCCCAACGCAGCGGTTGATGCGAATGCGCGATGTCGATGATGGAGAGCCGGTTGAAACCGAACACGACGGTCCCCGCAGGATCGGCCCAGGTGCCCGGCTCGTCGGGTCCCCGGTGGCGCATCAGGTGCGATGCGCGTGCGACGGCGTCGGCCGTGCCAAGGGCCGTGCCCGGCGAGTCACCACCGGCCGCAGCGCTCACGAAGGCCAGCAGTCCACACATCGCGCCAAGTATGCCGCACCGCTAGAACCGGGGTTGCCGCAGGTCGCGGGCCAGCTGACGGGCCCGGGACATGCCCGGGGAGTCCGCCACGGCTTGGTTACTGCGCGTGGTCTACGCTGCGTAGTATTCGATTTCTGTCGGTCCAGCTTGTGATTCAGGAGGCGCCACGGTGACACCTCGCGAACCAGGCCGTGCTGCACCCTCGCGTCGGCTTCGGCTCGCCGTGCTGGCCGGCTTGCTCGGCATGCTTGCGGTCACGCTGAGCGGATGCAGTTGGGCGCAGGTCTTGGGCATGGGCTGGCCGAGGGGCATCACCCCGGAGGCCGACTACAACCGGCAGCTGTGGATCGGCGCAGTGATCGCCTCGCTGGTGGTCGGCGTCATCGTCTGGGGCCTGATGTTCTGGTCCGCTGCGTTTCACCGCCACAAGGTCACCGACACCGAATTGCCCCGCCAGTTCGGCTACAACATGCCGCTGGAGTTGGTGCTAACCGTCACGCCGTTTCTGATCATCTCGGTGCTGTTCTACTTCACCGTGGTGGTGCAGGAGAAGATGCTGCATCTAGCGTCTGACCCCGAGGTCGTCGTCGACGTCACGTCGTTCCAGTGGAACTGGAAGTTCGGTTACCAGAAGGTCAACTTCAAAGACGGCACCATCAAAAATTACGATGGCGCCGACCCGGCCCGTAAAGCGGCGATGGTCTCCAAGCCCGAGGGCAAAGACACGCGCGGTGAGGAACTCGTCGGCCCGATCCGAGGGCTCAACACCGAGGACCGCACCTACCTGAACTTCGACCGGGTCGAGACGGTAGGCACCAGCACCGAGATCCCGGTGCTGGTGTTGCCTGCGGGTAAGCGAATCGAATTCCAGTTGGCGTCCGCCGACGTCGTCCACGCGTTCTGGGTGCCGGAGTTCCTGTTCAAACGCGACGTGATGCCCGACCCGGAGGCCAACCACTCGGTCAACAAGTTCCAGGTCGCCGAAATCACCAGGACCGGTGCGTTTGTCGGCCGCTGCGCAGAGATGTGCGGCACGTATCACTCGATGATGAACTTCGAGGTCCGGGTGGTGCAGGCCAACGACTTCAAGGCCTACCTGGACCAGCGGATCGCCGGTAAGACCAATGCCCAGGCCTTGCAGGCGATCAACCAATCGCCGCTCGCGGTCACCACTCACCCGTTCGACACGCGCCGCGGCGAGCACGCGCCCCAAGCGAGTAAGTAGGAAGCCCATGCATATCGAAGCCAGGCTCTTCGAATTCGTGGCCGCGTTTTTCGTGTTCTGCGCGGTGCTCTACGGCATTCTGACCAGCTTGTTCGCCACCGGTGGAATCGAGTGGGCCGGCACGACCGCGCTCGCGCTGACCGGCGGGATGGCGATGATCGTGGCGACGTTTTTCCGCTTCGTGGCCCGCCGGCTCGATACCCGCCCGGAGGACTACGAGGGCGCCGAGATCAGCGACGGCGCAGGAGAACTGGGTTTTTTCAGCCCGCACAGCTGGTGGCCGATCCTGATCGCGCTATCGGGCTCGGTAGCCGCAGTCGGCATCGCGCTATGGCTGCCGTGGTTGATCGTCGCCGGGGTGGTGTTCATCCTGAGTTCGGCGGCCGGCCTGGTCTTCGAGTACTACCTTGGGCCCGAAAAGCACTAGTCACCTATGGCCTGGCTTCGTCCAAGGTCACAATCAGGGCATCAGTTCATCCGTGACTCATTCGCCGACAATGCCGTGCAGGTACCGGTTGGGTAGGGTTTCGCCAGGCACAATGAGAAACATCCGGGCGCGCGCTCAATCACCCAGCCCTGGTGCCGCGCGCCCCGGTGAAGTAGTCGAACAGGACAGGCAAACATGAGCGGGCCGAATCCACCAGGACCGGAGTCCGACGAACTGCACCCCGACGCCCCGCCCAGCCAACGCGAGAGCGAATCCGGCGAAGGGCTGACGGCCGACGGCGCCAAAGAGGGCAGCGACACGGCGCAGACCGATATTTATTCGCGGGCCTATTCGGCGCCGGAGTCCGAACACTTCAGCAGCGGCCCGTATGTGCCCGTCGACCTGGACCTCTACGACTACGAGAGCTACGACGAGCCAGCCGAGCAAGAATCCACGTCGGCGCGCTGGCCGTGGATCGTCGGCATCGCCGCTATCGTCGCAGCGGTCGCCTTGGTGGCGTCGGTATCGCTGCTGTTCGCTCGAACCGACACCAACAAGCTGGCGACGCCGAGCACCGCGCCCACGTCGACGCCGCCGATGCAGGACGAGATCATCGTCACCACACCGCCGCCGGCGCCGCCCTCGACCAGCCAGGCGCCGCCACCGCCACCC
>NZ_JBATXN010000065.1:0-4271 GCF_049673265.1 Mycobacterium sp.
CCGCCAAATGCACCACTCGTGGGCTCCGATGGTTGAATCGAGTCGACCCTTTGAGTCTCGAAAAGTGGACACGCAAGTGAGACAAACCGGTGTGGACATGACGTGAGCCAATTCGCATCGGCACAGCTCAGCCCATCGCGATTGGCGACGAGATTCGAGAACTTACAGCAGCAGCAGCTCGTAACTCTTAAATTTCACGACGGTCTCAGTTGGGCAAAGGTACTGCAGCTTAGCCGCGATGCGAGCGCCGATATCGCCCGTTTGCCTTTAGTGTTGGCTGCTATGGCCGGACTGGACGGTTACGTGAAGCGCTGGCGCACAGCGCTTCACGTAACCGTGTCGGCAGTGATGGTCGCCAGCCTCGGACTAGCTATCACCCCCGTAGCGCATGCGGCTGCGCCAACGGCGACGTTGTCGGTGCAACATACGTGGCAGAACGGCTTCATCGCTCGCTTCATCATCACCAATTCGAGCCCGGTGCCGCTAAGCGATTGGAAGCTTGAATTCGACATGCCGGCAGGACAATCCGTCTCGCACACGTGGAATAGCACCCTTACTCAATCTGGCACGCACTATGTTCTCAGCCCCTCGAATTGGAATCGCAGCATTGCACCCGGTGGGTCAGCCACGGGTGGTCTCAGAGGCGTGCTGACCGGTTCCTACTCGCCACCGTCGAATTGCGTGCTCAACGGGCAATATCGTTGCACCTAGGCGCGACTGCGCACTGAGCATCTGAGCGCGTGGCGCGCGATGGTCGACATTCACCGGGCGAGGAGACGTTCTTTCTCCTTGCTGAATTCTTCGTTAGTCAGGAGCCCGGAGTCGCGGAGATCGCCGAGTTTGAGTAGCGCTTCCGCGAACTCATGGACGTCGGCGGCCATTGCCGTCATGTGTCCGCTCACCGGCTCCGACGTCTGCGGTGCACGAGCACCGGACGTCGAACCGATGCGCTCCTGCCGCCTCGGAGTAGGAGCGCCGCTGATGGCTCGGCCTGCCATGTTTGCCAGGGTCATCTCGCTGAAGAGGCTTCCAGGGCTGGCTGCCATGACTTCTGGGGCGGCGCCCAGGCCCGCGGCCGACGACGTCACCGCGGCAAGCCTGATCTCCGGGGCGGCGACGGTCCAGCCTTGCGGCGCCGACAACCCCCCGACCGTTGCAGCCCGACCCAGACCCGCTGTCACCGACTGGGTCTTCGCGGTGCCCAATGCTGTCGCAGGCGGTGGCAACTCGCTCTCGACGGCAACTCCGGGTGGCAACTGAAAATGGTTGTAGCTGAACGTACGCAAGATGTCGTTTTCCCTGGCCTCATCGCGGACTTCCGAGTCGTCGTAGCTTAAGTCGACAAATTCAGAGAAGGTGTTCAATGGCGTCAGTCCAGCCTGGGCCACGCCCGGCCAAAACAGCAGGTTGCCCTCAACGCTCGCCAGCGTATCCACAACCGCTGCGGGTACTGCGTCGGTCGCGGCCGACGCCCCGCTCGTTGTCTGCGGTGCCGGAGTGAACGGAGCCAGGGTCGTAGCAGACGCCGATGCACCGGCGTAGCCGTACATCGCAGTGGCGTCTTGCACCCACATCTCGCCATACAGGGCCTCGGTGGCCGCGATCGCCGGGGTGTTTTGCCCCAATAGATTGGTCGCCACCAGCGCCTGCAAAAGGGCGCGGTTGGCCGTGATCACCGGCGGGGGCACCATCGCCGCAAACGTCACCTCATAGGCGGCTGCCGCCGCTTTTGCTTGGATGGCTGTCTGCTCAGCCTGCGCGGCGGTTGTTCTCATCCACGCCACGTACGGCTCAACTGCGCTCGTCATCGCCGCTGATGCGCCGCCAAGCCAGGGCCCCGCGGTCAGCTCCGATATCACCGATTCGTATGACGAAGCCGCCGACTGCAACTCGGTGGCAAGCCCATCCCAGGCCGCCGCGGCGGCCAGCATCGGCCCTGAACCGGGACCGACATACATCCGTCCGGAGTTGATTTCCGGTGGTAGAAATCCGAAATCCATGCCTCGTGACCTCCTAGCCGACATTGTCGGGTCGGTAGCCTCGGTTAGCGGATACGACCCGCGGAAGTGGGTCGGAGTTGTTTAGGCGCAGGGTCGATGAAGCAGAACGCCGTGGGGAGTCCTAAATGGGCCAAGGATTGTTCGCGGAGCGACCGTGCCCCACGCCGCCCATGTCCGAATCTGAGGTAGGTCTGACCTTGTGGTCATGATCGCGCGGCGCGACGATCTTGTTAAATCCAGCCATCACAACGGAGCTCGAATGATTCCCGCAATCCCCGAAACAGCCGCAGCCGCAGCCGCGGCCGACCTCGCCGCGGCCGCGGCGCCTCGTTACCTGCTCAACCACAGTTATCGAACATTCTTCTTCGGGCGATGCTTGGTGCCCGCCAGCGATGTCGACGACGAGGCTGCGTTCGTGGCCTCAATGCTGCATGACCTCGGTTTGACCGACGAGCACAGAACCGAGAAGGAGTTCGTGCGTAGCGGCGCTGATCTAGCGTGTTCGTTCCTTGAACGGCGAGGATGGCCGCTCGAACGCATCCGGCTTGTCGAGGGCGCGATCTTGCGGCACACGAATCTTGTCGCCGAAGAGGTCCCTGTCCATCGCGTCGTACAAGCAGGCGCGGCCGTTGACGTTGCGGGACTTGGCAGCGACGAGATGAACCCCGAATCGCTTACCGCGATCGTCTCCGCGTATCCCCGACTCGACTTCGTCGAGCAGATGCGCTCGATCTTTCTCGACGAAGCGCACCGGCACCCGAGTGGCGCGTTTGCAGAACTGGAACGAAATGTCGCACTCTCCACGAGGTTCGCGGTAAACCCCGTCGATCACGCTCCGACGACGCGCTTATGACGGGTAGCGCGCCGTATTCGCTCGACGCCATAGGTAGATTCCGAGCGCAAGGATCAGCACGAACGGAATGTCGGTGAGGAATTTGCTCCAGTAATGCTGGATCTCCGTCGCCGCTTGCACCGCCATCAATAACCCGTGCGCGAGGTTGGCCCACATCGTGAAGGACAAGAACGACGTATAGCTTTGCGGGTCACGGGCGGCGCGCAGCAGAAAAACCCCCCACACGATGTAGATCACCATCAGCATCGGAGGCACGTGCATATGCTCACTGCCGCAACGCACGTCGTTCCAGATCGTCCAGTTCAACGCTCCGCCATGCTCGGCTAGTAATGGCGACTGGTCGAGGAAGCCCACCAGCAGCAGGACAAAGATCGCCAGCGTCAGGCCACCGTATACGCGCAGAAAGATCCGAAAACCCTTCGGCTCCCGAGAGGAATCGTGCTGGGTGATTTCCGGTGCGTTCATAGTTGGACTCCGTTCATTTCGCTCCTCACCAGACTTCCTTCAGTACTGAGGAGCCAGCACCACAAAACTCATCGCAGGGTGGTGTGCAGGGTTCAGTTGCTTGGGCGGCAGGACCGTCGATTTCCACGCCGTTAGACAGTAGGTCGGGAATCGATAGCTCGAAGCGGCGACTGGTTGTACCGCGAGAAATGGGCCGCCCCGATACTCTGCATTCGTGCGGCTCAGCGAGGTGGAACGCGAACAGGTATTCGCGGCGGTGGCAGACGAGCGGAGGTCGATCGCCGCGTTGGTCGACGGTCTTGATGCTGACCAATTGGCCACCCCGAGCCTGTGTGCTGGTTGGGACGTCAAAACGGTTGCCGCGCATCTGGTTAGCGATTTCGCCGACGGATTCTGGGGCTTTATGGCCAGCGGCCTTCGCCACGGCAGCATCAATCGTGGAATCGACGCACTCGCCCGTCGCCGGGCGCAAGCAACAGGCGCCGAGATTGCCGAAATGCTGCGCCGCCACGCTGACTACAGGTTGAGTCCGCCGGTGACGGGTCCGCTATCGGGCCTTACTGATGTGTTGGTACATGGCGCCGACATGCGGATACCCTTGGGAATTGCGTATCGACCGGATCCACACCATGTCGGCCGGGTTCTTGATTTCCTTACGGGACCAACGCAACTCGGCTTCTTTCCGCGCAGCCGCCTGCGCGGTATCGCGCTGCACGACGACGACACTGGTCGAACATGGGGCGGTGGCGATCCGATTCAGGGATCGGGTGCGGCGGTGATGTTGGCCATATGCGGACGCACCGTCGCGTTCGACCGCCTAACGGGCCCCGGCCTCGCCGTGTTGCAGTCCCGGCTCAGCTGACCACCAACCACTTTCTCGGCTCAGCGGAAGCGGACGTTGAGCGTCGCCAGGCCGAAGATCTTCTTGCCGTCGGACTTCGCGCCGACGATGA
>NZ_JBATXN010000066.1:0-7552 GCF_049673265.1 Mycobacterium sp.
GCCAGCGCGGACACTTCCAGCCAGCTGACCAAGAAGATTCGGCTCAAGGTGCCGTTGGTCAGCTCGGCGATGGACACCGTCACCGAGTCCCGGATGGCCATCGCCATGGCCCGGGCCGGCGGCATGGGCGTGCTGCACCGCAACCTGTCGGTCACCGAACAGGCCGGCCAGGTCGAGATGGTCAAGCGGTCGGAGGCGGGCATGGTCACCGATCCGGTCACCTGCGGGCCGGACAACACACTGGCCGAAGTCGACGCGATGTGCGCGAAGTTCCGGATCTCCGGGTTGCCGGTGGTCGACGGCTCCGGCTCGCTCGTTGGGATCATCACCAACCGCGACATGCGCTTCGAGGTCGACCAGTCCAAGTCGGTCGCCGAGGTGATGACCAAGGCGCCGCTGATCACCGCCCAGGAGGGCGTCAGCGCCGACGCGGCGCTGGGCCTGTTGCGCCGCCACAAGATCGAGAAACTGCCGATCGTCGATGGTCACGGCCGCTTGACCGGGCTGATCACCGTCAAAGACTTCGTCAAGACCGAACAGCACCCGTTGGCCACCAAGGACAGCGACGGCCGCTTGCTGGTCGGGGCCGCCGTCGGCATCGGCGACGACGCCTGGGTGCGGGCCATGACGCTGGTCGACGCCGGGGTTGATGTCCTGGTTGTCGACACCGCGCACGCCCACAACCGGCTGGTGCTGGACATGGTCGGCAAGCTCAAGGCCGAGATCGGCGACCGGATAGAGGTGGTCGGCGGCAACGTCGCCACCAGGTCCGCGGCCGTAGCGCTGGTCGAGGCCGGCGCCGATGCGGTCAAGGTCGGTGTGGGTCCGGGTTCGATCTGCACCACCCGGGTGGTGGCCGGTGTCGGGGCGCCGCAAATCACCGCGATCCTCGAAGCGGTCGCAGTGTGCGGCCCTGCCGGTGTGCCGGTGATCGCCGACGGCGGGCTGCAGTACTCCGGTGACATTGCCAAGGCGCTGGCCGCGGGCGCGTCGACGGCAATGCTGGGCTCGCTGCTGGCCGGCACCGCCGAGGCGCCCGGTGAGCTGATCTTCGTCAACGGCAAGCAGTACAAGAGCTACCGCGGCATGGGGTCGCTGGGCGCGATGCAGGGCCGTGGAGAGGGCAAGTCGTACTCGAAGGACCGCTACTTCCAAGACGACGCGCTCTCCGAGGACAAGCTGGTGCCCGAGGGCATCGAGGGCCGGGTACCGTTCCGCGGGCCGTTGTCGTCGGTGATTCACCAGCTCACCGGCGGGTTGCGCGCAGCGATGGGCTACACCGGCTCCAACACGATCGAGGCGCTGCAACAGGCGCAATTCGTCAGGATCACGCCGGCAGGCTTGAAAGAAAGCCACCCGCACGACATCACGATGACCGCCGAAGCGCCCAACTACTACGTGCGGTGAATGCCACACTTACCCGAATGGCGCCGGGCTTCACTGCAAATCGTCGATCTCGCAAAGGAATCGAGGCTGACCGCTGATGCATGAAATGGTCGAGATCGGCATGGGCCGAACGGCAAGGCGCACTTACGAACTCGAAGACATCAACATCGTGCCGTCGCGGCGGACCCGCTCCTCGCAGGACGTGTCGACGGCGTGGCAGCTCGACGCGTACCGGTTCGAGATACCCGTCATCGCCCATCCAACCGATGCGCTGGTGTCGCCGGAGTTCGCCATCGAGCTCGGCCGGCTCGGCGGCCTGGGAGTGCTCAACGGCGAAGGGCTGATCGGCCGGCACGCCGACGTGGCCGCCAAGATCGCTCAGGTCACCGAGGCGGCTGCCAAAGAACCCGAATCATCGGCGGCTATCCGGCTGCTGCAACAGCTACACGCCGCACCGCTGGATCCGGAATTGCTGGCCGCGGCGGTGGCTCGCATCAGTGAGGCCGGGGTGACGACCGCGGTGCGAGTGAGTCCCCAGAACGCCCAGGCGTTGACGCCCGGGTTGGTCGCGGCGGGGGTGGACCTGCTGGTCATCCAGGGCACGATCATCTCCGCCGAACGCGTCGCCAGCGACGGAGAGCCGCTGAACCTCAAGACGTTCATCTCCGAACTCGACGTCCCGGTGGTGGCCGGCGGCGTGCTCGACCATCGCACGGCGCTGCACCTGATGCGAACCGGGGCAGCCGGTGTGATCGTGGGCTACGGCTCGACCAGGGGAGTGACCACCAGCGACGAGGTGCTTGGCATCAGCGTGCCGATGGCCACCGCGATCGCCGATGCCGCCGCGGCCCGCCGCGAATATCTCGACGAGACCGGCGGCCGCTATGTGCATGTGCTGGCCGACGGGGATATCCACACCTCCGGCGACCTGGCCAAGGCCATCGCCTGCGGCGCCGACGCGGTGGTGCTGGGCACCCCGCTTGCCGAGGCTGCCGAGGCGCTCGGTGACGGCTGGTTCTGGCCGGCCGCCGCCGCCCACCCGTCGCTGCCGCGGGGCGCGTTACTGCAGATCGCCGTCGGCGAGCGGCCGCCGTTGCGTCAGGTGCTCGACGGCCCGTCCGACGATCCGTTCGGCTCGCTGAACCTGGTCGGCGGGCTGCGCCGGTCGATGGCCAAGGCCGGGTACTGCGACCTGAAGGAGTTTCAGAAGGTCGGCCTGACCGTCGACAACTGAGAGTTAGGCTGGCCGGATGGAACCTGATTACGACGTTCTGATTATCGGGTCGGGCTTCGGGGGGAGCATCACCGCGCTGCGGTTGACCGAAAAGGGTTACCGTGTCGGCGTGCTCGAGGCCGGCCGCCGCTTCGCCGACGAGGACTTCGCCAAGACGTCCTGGAACCTGCGCAAGTTTCTGTGGGCGCCCCAACTGGGCTGCTACGGCATCCAGCGCATTCACCTGCTGCAAAACTGCATGATCCTGGCCGGCGCCGGCGTTGGCGGCGGATCATTGAACTACGCCAACACGCTCTACGTACCGCCGGATCCGTTCTTCAACGATCCGCAGTGGGCGCACATCAGCAATTGGCGCGCGGAGCTGATGCCGCATTACCAGCAGGCGCAGCGGATGCTCGGTGTGGTCCAGAACCCGACGTTCACCGACGCTGACCGCGTGGTCAAGGCGGTCGCCGACGACATGGGTTGCGGCGACACCTTCGTACCGACCCCGGTCGGGGTGTTCTTCGGTCCGAACGGAACCAAGACCCCCGGCGAGACGGTGCCCGACCCGTATTTCGGCGGCGCCGGCCCGGCCCGGACGGGCTGCCTGGAGTGCGGGTCCTGCATGACCGGCTGTCGTTATGGCGCCAAGAACACCCTCTTGAAGAATTACCTCGGCCTCGCGGAATCGGCTGGCGCGCAGATACATCCGATGACCACAGTCACCAAATTTGCGCAGCGGCCCGACGGGTTGTGGGAGGTGCACACCAAGCACACCGGCCGCTTGCTGCGCCGCAAGAAGCGGACGTTCACCGCGAATCACCTGGTGCTGGCCGCCGGCACGTACAACACGCAAAAGTTGCTGTTCAAAATGCGCGACACGGGCAGGTTGCCCGGCCTGTCCGAAAAGCTCGGTGTACTGACCCGCACCAACTCCGAATCGATCGTCGGCGCCGGTCGTCTGGAGGTCAGCTCCGACCTCGACCTGACCCATGGCGTGGCCATCACGTCATCGATTCACCCGACGTCGGACACCCATGTCGAACCGGTCCGCTACGGCAAGGGCTCTAATGCGATGGGACTGCTGCAGACGCTGATGACCGACGGTCCCGGCCCCGAAGGCACCGATGTGCCGCGCTGGAAACAGCTGCTGCACAACGCCGGTGAGGATCCGCGCGGCACGTTGCGGCTGCTCAACCCCCGGCGGTGGAGCGAGCGGACGGTGATCGCGCTGGTGATGCAGCATCTGGACAACTCGATCACCACCTTCACCAGACGCGGCCGGCTGGGCCGACGCCGCTACGTCAGCAAGCAGGGCCACGGCGAACCGAACCCGACATGGATTCCGGTCGGCAACGAAGTCACCCGTCGCATCGCCGCCAAGATCGACGGGGTGGCCGGCGGCACCTGGGGCGAGCTGTTCAACATCCCGCTGACCGCGCACTTCCTGGGCGGCGCGGTGATCGGCGACAGCGCCGAACACGGCGTGATCGACCCGTACCACCGGGTCTACGGTTATCCGACGTTGTCGGTGGTCGATGGCGCGGCGATCTCGGCGAACCTCGGGGTCAACCCGTCGTTGTCCATTTCGGCGCAGGCCGAGCGGGCCGCGTCGCTGTGGCCGAACAAGGGCGAAGACGATCTGCGGCCACGTCAGGGCGAGCCGTACCGTCGGTTGGACCCGATCGCACCGAACCACCCGGTGGTCCCGGCCGACGCGCCCGGCGCGCTGCGTTGGCTGCCGATCGAACCGATCAGCTCTGCTGGCTAACCCGACTGCGTTTGAAGACAGCGGTGCGCGGGCACCGCTTAATGCATGTTCTGGGTCGCCTTGGTGTGCGCCATCGTCGGCGCAGTGATGTTTGTGGCCGGACTTGGGCTCTACACAAACGGCGCTGGGGTGGCGCCGGTCCACCGAACATCGGATGATCCCACCGGATTCAAGCGCGCCAGGTCCCGGGTGGAGTGGGGTGACCTGTTTCGCCGGACGCCACGAATCGTCGGCGTCATGAGGAATCAGCAGGCCGATCGCAGCGACAGATTGATGGCACTGGGCTCGTTGTGTGTGCTCGTCAGCCTGCTCGCCTGGTTTGTCGCCGTGCTGGCGTTCATCACGGCGCTTGTGCCTGCCTAGGTTCCGCCGGCGACGATCAGCTCTAATGGGTGACCGGAACTTGCGCTGACACGACGCTGCCGCGCCGGTGTATTGGCTCGCGGCCTGGCGGCTGCGGCGGTGTCGGAAGCAGCGGCTGACGTTCCTCCAGCGGAACGGTCGTCGGCTCCTCGGTGCTCAGCATTAGATCCTCGCCTGCGTGGCGGATCTTCAGCTCACCGTCGGGCCCATCGCGCAGCGTGTAGGTCACCTCCTCGTGCGTGACCGAGACAGTCAACCGGTAGCCCTGCCACATCAACCGGAAGCACAGCCGAGCGAAACTGTCCGGCAGCTGCGGGTCGAGCGACAGGACGCCCTCGTCGTCGCGCAGTCCACCAAAACCGTTGACCAAGGCCATCCACGCGCCGGCCAGCGACGCCATGTGTAGTCCGTCGCGGGTATTCGAATGCAGGTCACGCAGGTCGATCAACGCCGCCTCGAAGGCATAGTCGTGCGCGAGCTCCAAGTGGCCGACCTCGGCGCACATCACCGCCTGGGTGCAGGCCGACAGCGACGAGTCGCGGACCATTCGTCGCTCGTAGTAGTCGACGTTGCGGGCCTTCTGCTCGGGGGTGAAGGCGTGGCTCTGCCACTGCATCGCCAAAACCAGGTCGGCCTGCTTGATGACCTGCGCGGGGTACAGCCGCACATAGGGCTCGTGCAGCAACAAGGGGTACTGACTGTTTTTTTCGAAGTCCCACTCCGCGAACGTGGTGAAACCTTCGCATTGCTGGTGCACGCCCAACTCTTCGTCATACGGAATGTTCGCCGCGTGTGCTGCATCTCGCCAGGCCGCGGTTTCCTCAGTGCTGACACCCAACTCGCGCGCCTGCTCGGGATGGCGGGCGCACGCCTCGGCCGCAACCAGAAGGTTGTTCGCAGCCATCAAATTCGTGAAGACATTGTCGCGGACGATTGCGGTGTACTCGTCGGGACCGGTCACCCCGTCGAGGTGCCAGACGCCGTGCCGGTCGTGGTGGCCGAGCGAGCGCCACAGCCGAGCAGTTTCAATGAGCACTTGAAGCCCGCATTCCTCCTCCAGCGACTGATCGCCGGTGACGATGCGATACCGCTCGAACGCCATCGCGATGTCGGCGTTGATGTGGAAGGCTGCCGTGCCGGCAGGCCAGTAGCCGGAGCATTCCTGGCCGCGAATCGTCCGCCAGGGAAATGCTGAACCTTCCAGACCCAGTTCGCCGGCGCGCTCCTGGGCCAAGTCGAGTGTCGATGCCCGCCACCGCAGCGCATCCGCTGCCGCATGCGGCGCGGTGTAGGTGAGGACGGGCAGGACGTATCCCTCGCTGTCCCAGAAGACGTGGCCGTCGTAACCGGTGCCGGTGAGTCCTTTGCTGGCAATTCCGCGGCGTTCGGCGCGCGCGCTCGACTGCAACAGGTGGAACAGGCCGAACCGCACCGCCTGCTGGATCACCGGATCGCCATCGACCTCTACGTCTGCGCCGTCCCAGAAGTTGTCCAGGTATTCACGCTGGGCCTTCACCAGGCCGTCCCATCCGCTGTACCTCGCGCCGGCCAGTGCACCCGCAGCCTGATCGCGCAGGGCGGGCCGGGAGCGCAGGCTCGACCAGCCATACGCCAGGTACTTCACGATGCGCAGCTTCTGGCCCGGGCGCAATCCGCAGATCACCGTGGTGCGGGCCAGGTCTGGGCGGACTTCGGTCTCGACCTCGACCCGACCGGGGACCTCGATCTCGTGGTCCATCGCGGCCGACATCATCAGCCCGCTGGCCCTGGTGCGGTGCATCAGCACTGCCCGGTTTTCGGTGGTCTCGTGGTCGACCGCCTCCAGCGGCCTGTCCAGCACGGCCGAGACCCGTGGATCCTTCGACGTTTCGGGCTGGTCCTCATTGCTAACGAGCTCGGATTGCACTGTGACGCGGACGAATTCATCAACTGCCTCGACCACGTACTCAATGGCCGCAACGCTGCGCTGCGCCAGTGACACCAGCCGGGTCGACACCACTTTGACCTGCTGGCCCGCTGGCGAGCGCCAGTGCGCGCGACGAGTCAGTGTTCCGGCGCGCAGGTCGAGAATCCGCTCGTGCTCGATCAGTTGGCCATAGCGGACGTCGAACAGCTCGTCGTTGACCATCAGACGCAACACCTTGCCGTTGGTGACATCGACGACGGTCTGGCCGGCTTCCGGGTAACCGAACCCCGCCTCCGCATACGGCAGTGGTCGAACCTCGTAGAACGAATTGAGGTACGTGCCGGGCAGGCCGTGCGGCTCACCTTCATCGAAGTTTCCGCGCAGCCCGATGTGGCCGTTGGACAACGCGAACAGTGACTCCGATTGAGCCAACAGTTTCAAGTCGAGGCGGGTTTCGCGGACCTGCCAGGGTTCGACGGGGAAATCCTCTTCACTGATCATGTCTGCACCTAAAGCAGTTCGGCGAGATCGGTCACGACGACATCGGCGCCATGTTGGCGCAGCGCGTCGGCCTGGCCTACTCGGTCCACGCCGACGACGTAGCCGAAATGACCGGCATGACCTGCCTCCACCCCGGAGATCGCGTCTTCGAACACCGCGGCCGCGCCCGGTTCGACCTTCAGTAGTTCGGCGGCACGCAGGAACGAGTCGGGAGCCGGCTTGCCCGCGATGTGCTCCTCGCGCAGCGTCACGCCATCGACACGCTGCTGAATGAAGCGATCCAGCCCGGTGATTTCCAATACCTCGCGCGTGTTGGCGCTGGAGGACACCACAGCCGCGGCGACACCCGCGGCGGCCACCGCTTCCAGATACCGTCGCGAGCCGTCGAATACCTTGACGCCGTCGTCAT
>NZ_JBATXN010000067.1:0-4490 GCF_049673265.1 Mycobacterium sp.
CCGTCTGCACCTTCTGGCCGTGCTGGTTTGCCTGCTCGTAGATCACCTGGAAGTTGCGACCCAACTGGGTGATGAACTCCTGGCAGGCCACCGAGCCCGCACCGCCCCAGAAGTCGCCGGCGGCCAGCACATCGCGCACGATGGACTGGTGCTCGGCTTCCAACGACGCGGCCTGGGCCCGGATGAGCGCGCCGTGGGCGTCCACATCGCCGAACTGGTAACTGATCGACATTTTGATGTTCTCCTAAAAGGCTTGAGCGACGGGTTAACTGGACAGGATCTGCTGGCTGGACTGCTCTTGGGCTTCGTAGTTGCCGGCGTCGCGGATCAGTCCGTCGCGCACACCGTGGAGCATGTTCACGATGTTGCGGAAGGCCTGGTTCATCTGGCCCATGGTGTCGTAAGACGTCATCTGAGCGGTACCACTCCACCCGGCACCGGCGATGTTTTGGCTCGATGCCCACATCTTGCGGGCCTCGTCCTCAACGGTTTGGGCGTGCACATCAAAACGGCCCGCCATCGCCCGCATCTCGTGCGGGTCAGTCATAAAACGCGTAGGCATAACTCTTTCTCCTTATCTCGATGTCATTTCAGCGTTAATGCGTTGTACTGCAACAGCATCCCCCCGCCTCTCATCCGCCGGCCGGCGTGCGGGTTTCGACTCTCACGGGAGCTGTCTTGGCAGCCTGTGTGCCCATACCGCGCCCGCTGAGCGAACCCATAAGCGCTTGCGTGAACGGGCTGTTGGGCAGACCGGCGGATGGGTTCACCATCGGGCTGACAGTGGTGTCGGGCAAGACCGGGGCGGCGCGAACGGCCATCTCCGGCGCCGCCTTTGCCCAACCATTCGGGATCGACAACCCACCCAACCGACTTGCTGAGGCCATCTGGGCACTGATCGACTGCGCAAACCCGCGCATCTCGGCCCCGATGCCACTCATCAAGAGCTTCATCTTGCCGTCGAGGATCTGGGAGACGCTGTTCAACAGAGTCTGTTGGCCGGCCTGCAGCGCCTGGCTGGCGCCCATCGAGTTGGCCATGCTCATCAGCATGCGGGCGGGCATGCTGGCCATCATCGTTACGTAGTAGGCGGCCTGCACCGGAAGAATTGACCCCACGGCCGAGTTGATACCCGTCGTAGTTGCCGCGGCCGCGAGCCCGTTCTGCGCAGTCGACGATAGGCCAAGATCGCTCAGCACGGCGGTCCAGTTGCTTGACACTGTTTGTCCGGTGGGGACGTTTCCCAGGTAGGCGTTGAACAGCGCCTGCAGATCGGTGCTCAACGAGGAGGCTGTATTCGCCGTCGACTGGGCGGCCGCCGCAGCGTTGGCGGATGTCCCCCCGTCGCTGGTCGTCGGCGCGGGGGTCTGCTCGGGCAACGCGGTGAACTGCTGCGAGGCCAGCGCATAGGTGTCCATCGTCAGACCGTCCTGGAACCACATCTCCATGTAGTGCGCCTCGGTGGCCGCGATCGCCGGAGTGTTTATGCCCAAGAAGTTGGTGGCGATCAGTACCGCCAGCAGCGCCCGGTTAGCCGCGATCACCGACGGCGCCACCGTCGCTGCAAACGCGCCCTCGTAGGCGGCGGCAGCCAACCTGGCCTGGGCGCTGGTCTGAGCGGCTTGAATCGAGCTGCCCTGCAACCATGCGATGTAGGGCGCCGTCGCCGAAGCCATCCGCGCAGACGTCGGGCCCAACCACGGCCCGCCGACCAATTGCTCGATCACCGATTGATACGAGTTGGCCGTTGTCTCCAGGTCGGCGGCCAACTCATTCCATGCCGCCGCCGCCGCCATCAACGGTCCTGACCCCGCCCCGGAATACATCAAGGCCGAGTTGACCTCAGGCGGGAACATCATGAAGCTCATCGGCCCAGGCCCCCGTTACCCCGCAACTGCTGCAGCTGCCGCATTCGCCGTCTCTGTCAATGCATAGGCCCCCGCGCCGGAGCGCAGTGCGGCCACCAACTGCTCATGTACCTCTGCCGCCTGAGCGGCGATCTGCTGATACGCCACGCCCTGCTGACCGAACTGGGCCGCCGTCATCGCCGACACGACGTCGGACGCCGCCGGGGCCAACCCGGTCGTCGGTGCCGCGGCAGCTGTATTGCGGGCCACCATCGCATCACCGAGGCCGGCCAAATTGCTCGCAGCACCAGACAACACGTCCGGCTGCGTAGTTACGAACGACACCCTGCGCCCTCCTTGAGATGACGTCAAACCCCCGGTCGGCTCGACGCAACAGTTAATGCAATTAACTTTAGTGCGGGGAGCTTACGTCCGGGGGCCTAACGGGTGCGGTAATCGTAAAGCACGAACGCGCGCGTTGTGCTGAAAAACACCAAAGACATTCAGCGCGCATCAACATTTTTCTCGACGTTCAGACAGGACGGTGTCGAGCGAGATCGCAGTGCGCTGAACCGCCTCGTGCCGAAGCAAGTTATTAGACATCTGTCAGTAGCTGAAATAGCGCAGCTCACCCCTCTTCGTCAAGTGGCAGCAGTGGTCGGCGCGGATCCCCAACGCCTGCGCCAATTAACTCCAGCCCGGCCCTGACCGTGGTGGCCAGCCCGCCTGCCACGATGAACTCCAGCAGCGACTTAAGCTCTGTGTAAATCGTTTGCGCTCTTGGCAATTCGCCCGCGCGCACTGCATCGTGCCGGTCGATCCAGGGCTGTGGCCGCAGGCTCGGTGCGGCCATGCACCAACCGGCGGCACCTGCCCGCAGCGCGTCCAGGACCAGCGGATTGCTGCCGTTGTAGAAGGGCGCCGGCCGCCACTGAGCTGATCGATGCGCAGCATCCGGGAGAAGGCCACCGGTGAATTTTTGACCATCGTGACGTTATCGATGGCCTCGAACATCCGCACGAGGAGTTCCGGGCTCATATCGACGCCACTCGTCGCGGGATTGTTGTAAATCATGATCGAATCCCGATCGCGTCCGCCAATACTGAGAAAATGCTTAATAATTTCCCTTTCAGAAAGTTTCCAGTAAGACACCGGCAAGACCATCACCGCGTCGGCGCCGGCGTGTTGTGCATATCGCGCACGCCGCGCGGTCGACTGACTGCTACAACAGCGTCCGGTACAACAGCGCCGAGTGTGGGCTTGTGTCACGCGTTACGCCGCAAAGCGTTCATTAACCCCACACTCGGCGGCAGGTATGTAGGCGGCAGGTATGTAGGCGGCAGGTATGAATAAGGGGTGGTCGAGGGAATCAGTCGCAGGACGCTACTGACGACGGGCGCGGCGGCGGCGATCGTCGGCGCGGGTGTCGGCGGGGGCGGCGTTGCGCTGCTCGGCTCGCCGCATCGGGGACCCAGGGTGTGGGCCCAGCCCGATCAAAGCGGGGCCCAACCGGTCGGCGGTCTGCATCTGCAATTCGGTAGGGACGCTTCTACCGAAGTCGTCGTCTCATGGCACACCACCGATCCCGTTCACAACCCGCGAGTGATGGTCGGCACGCCGACGTCCGGCTTTGGTCGCGTCGTGCAAGCCGAGACCCGCACCTATCGGGACGCGAAGTCCAAGAGCGAAGTTCGGGTCAACCACGCCCGACTCGACAACCTGGCCCCCGACACCGACTATGTCTACGCCGCGGTGCACGACGGCACCAATCCCGAGCTGGGAACGGTAAGAACCGCGCCGTCCGGGCGAAAACCGTTTCGCTTCACCAGTTTTGGAGACCAGGCGACCCCGACCCTTGGCCGACTGAAAGAGACCAGTTACCGCAGCGACAATCTCGGCTCCCCGGCATCCGGCGATACCACCACGGCCATCGAACGGCTCGGTCCGCTGTTCAACCTGGTCAACGGCGACCTGTGCTACGCCAACCTCGCGCATGACCGCATCCGCAGCTGGTCGGACTGGTTCGACAACAACACCCGCTCGGCCCGTTACCGGCCGTGGATGCCGGCGGCGGGCAATCATGAGAACGAATTAGGCAACGGCCCGGTCGGTTACGCCGCCTACCAGACCTACTTCGCGGTGCCCGACTCGGGATCCGACGCCGAACTGCGCGGCCTGTGGTATTCGTTCACCGCCGGGTCGGTGCGAGTGATCAGCCTCAACAACGACGACATCTGCTTCCAGGACGGCGGAAACTTCTACGTACACGGCTACTCGGGTGGCGCTCAAAAGCGTTGGCTGGAAACCGAACTCGCCGCCGCGCGAGCCGATTCGCGAGTCGACTGGGTGGTTGTGTGCATGCACCAGACCGCGATCTCCACCGCCGATCGCACCAACGGCGCCGACCTGGGCATCCGACAGGAATGGCTTCCGCTGTTCGACCGCCACCAGGTCGACCTGGTGGTCTGCGGTCACGAGCACCACTACGAACGCTCGCATCCGGTCCGGGGAGCGCAAGACACCGAAACCAAAACCCCGATCCCGGTCCAAACCCGCGGCGACGTGATCGACACCAGCAAGGGGACGGTGCACCTGGTCATCGGCGGCGGCGGCACGTCGGCGCCGTCGAACACCATGTTCTTC
>NZ_JBATXN010000068.1:0-10277 GCF_049673265.1 Mycobacterium sp.
GAACGACTGGGGGTGGCACGACCGGTGGCGGCACGACTGGCGGTGGCACGACCGGCGGCGGTGGCACGACCGGTGGCGGGACGACTGGTGGTGGCGGGACGACCGGTGGTGGCGGGACGACCGGCGGCGGAACAACGGGGACGACTGGTGGTGGCACAACCGGCGGCCACCACTTCCACTTCTGACAGGTAGCCCATGCCTGACGGTCTGGTCACAGTGGTATTGCCGTGTCTGAACGAGGCCGAGTCGCTGCCGTCGGTGCTAGCGGCGATCCCGCCCGGCTACCTGGCGCTAGTGGTCGACAACAACAGCACCGATGACACGGCCGAGGTGGCCCGCCGCCATGGCGCCACGGTGGTTGCCGAACCGCGCCCCGGGTACGGCTCCGCGGTACACGCCGGGGTCGTCGCGGCGACGACACCGATCGTCGCCGTCATCGACGCAGACGGGTCGTTGGACCCCGCCGACCTGCCCCGGCTGGTCGCCGACCTCGACCGCGGCGCGGACCTGGCGATCGGCCGGCGCCGCCCGGTGCCCGGGCTGCGCTGGCCCTGGATCGCGCGACTGGGCACGGTGATGATGAGCTGGCGGCTGCGAACTCGGCACGGCCTGCCGGTACACGACATCGCGCCGATGCGGGTCTTCCGGCGCGACGCGCTGCTAAGCCTTGGCGTCAGCGACCGCCGGTCGGGCTACCCGCTGGAGTTGCTGGTGCGGGCGGCCGCGGCCGGGTGGCGGTTGGTCGAGCACGACGTCGCATACGGCCCACGCATCGGCGGCAAATCCAAAGTCAGCGGTTCGCTGCGAGGCAGCGTGGTCGCCATCTTGGACTTCTGGAAAGCGATCTCGTGAGCCTCGTGCCGGTGACGCTGCTGGTAGTGGCTAAGGCGCCGGTGCCCGGCCGGGCCAAGACCAGGCTGGCCGCTGCGGTCGGCGACCAGGTCGCTGCCGAGATCGCCGCCGCCGCGCTACTCGACACCCTCGACGCAGTGGCTGCGGCCCCGGTCGCGGCCCGGGTGGTGGCGCTCACCGGCGAGCTTGACGACGCCATCGACGCCGCCGAAATCCACGGCCGACTCGAGCCGTTTAGCGTGATCCCGCAGCGCGGCAACGACTTCGCCGATCGGCTGACCAATGCGCACGCCGATGCGGCCGCCCTCGACGGACATCCAGTGCTGCAGATCGGGATGGACACCCCGCAGGTCACCGCCGAGCTGCTGGCTGACTGCGGGCGACAACTGACCGAAGCGCCAGCTGTCCTCGGCTTGGCTCGTGACGGGGGGTGGTGGGTGCTCGGCGTGCAAAGCCCGGCGCTCGCGCGGTGCCTCCGCGATGTCCCGATGTCTCGGCCCGACACCGGCGCGCTAACTCTAAAGGCACTGTGCCGCAACAGCGTTCACGTGACTCTTCTCGAAGAGCTCTCCGACTTCGACGTCGTCGACGACATCGCCGCCGTGCGCGCGGACTGTTCGCCGGCGAGCCGGTTCGCCCAAACGACCCGCGCCGCGGGTCTCTGACCTATCGACGGGCGATCGCGCGTCCGGCCAGCCCGACGACGAATACGCCCAGCCCGACGAGCACCGACTGCCACGGCAAGGTGACGGCCAGCAGCAGGCAGCCGGCGACGCCGCATACGTTCAGCACACGCGGCCAGCGCCTCTCCGCGCGAGGCTGCGTGAAGGCCGACGCGTTGGCGATCGTGTAATAGATCAGCACCCCGAACGACGAGAAGCCAATCACCCCACGCAGATCCACCGTTGCCGCCAGGACGGCCACGATCGCACCAAGTGCGATTTCGGCGTGGTGTGGCACGCGGTAGCGCGGATGCACGGCGGCCAGCCAGCTGGGCAGATCCCTGTTGCGAGCCATTGCGAGTGTGCTGCGCCCGATTCCGGCGATCAGCGCCAGCAGCGCGCCCAGGCTGGCAAGCGCCCCGCCGACGGCCACCACCGGCACCAGCGGTTCGGCCCCGGCCGCCCGCACCGCCTCGGCCAATGGGGCTGCTGCTCGCGAAAGTCGCTGCGGCCCAGCAGCTAGCAGCGCCGCGACCCCGACCACCAGGTACACCACGACTGCCGCGGCAAGCGCGATGATGATGGCCTTGGGGATGGCGCGGGCGGGTTCGCGGACCTCTTCGCCCATTGTCGCGATTCGCGCATAACCGGCGAACGCAAAGAACAGCAACCCCGCCGACTGCAACACTCCGTACGGCGTGGTGGTCGACCAGGCGTCGGCCCCGGTGAGGTTCGACAGCCGCACGCCACCAACCCCGATGCCGATGACCACTGCGGCAAGGGCAATGAGTGTGCAGGCCACCAGGATTCGGGCCAGCGTGGCGGTTTTGGTGACGCCGCGGTAGTTCAGCGCGGTCAGTGCGACCACCGCCGCGACGGCGACGAGGCGCTGCGCCCACCACGGGCCGGGCAGCGCGTAAGAGGCCACGGTCAGCGCCATCGCCGCGCACGACGCGGTCTTACCGATCAGAAACCCCCACCCGGCGGCGAATCCCCACCACGGGCCGAGCCGTTCGCGCCCATAGATGTAGGTGCCGCCGGAGGTGGGATAGACCGCCGCCAGCTGCGCCGACGCGGTGGCGTTGCAGTACGCGATCGCCGCAGCGAGCACCAATCCGATCAGCAGCCCGGCCCCGGCGGCGCGCGCGGCGGGGCCGAACGCCGCGAATACCCCGGCGCCCATCATCGATCCCAGCCCGATGACTACCGCGTCAGCAAGGCCGAGCCGACGCGCCAAAGCCGCGTCGCCCGAGTGAGTTTCGTGATCGTCCATGTCTGCTATCGCGGGTTGCCCTCGGGTACTGCTTCGGATTGTTCAGTTGTGTCGGTACTCGCTCCGCGGCGAAGCACGCGTTTTGCGTTGCTCGGAAGACGTTGCACGGTTTCGGGTGGGATGAATGCGAGGTACAGCACGAACATGGCGAGGGTGAAAAATCCCGCGGCGATGCTGATCATGATCATTGTGTGCATGACAACGCCTGCGGCCAGGACCCAAGGTCGCAAGCGGCGATTCCACACCAAAAACGCAAGTGAAAGCTCGACGGCGAGCGTGCCCCAGGTGGCGGCGTTCATCAGCAGCGCACTGTTGGTGGCCCAGTGTGGGGGAGAGAGCAGCACCAGGTCTGGCAGTCGCAGCGCGTAGGAGACGGCGGTGCCCTGCGGCCAGGTGGACCCGTCGATCTTGCTGAGCGCCGACGCCAAATAGATCAGCGACATCTGCACCTGCAACAACCGAACCGCCCACTGCGGGCGCTGTTGCGCCGACCAGAATATTCCGGCGCTGCGCGCTTGGTCCAGCGACAGCGCTGACCCGCATGGTGAGAGCGCGAGGACCAGCGCCTCGATGCGCACCGCGACATCACCGGAGTTCCATACCAACGGGTCGCGGTGTTGGAACGACATGATGAGCACGAATACCGCCAGCGCGGCGAGTCGGCTGTGCCAGCCGATGGTCAGCAGGAGCGATGACAGCAGCAGCGCCGCCCATCCGATCAGCAGCGCATGGTCACTGTTCCAGATCGCGAAAACACCCCAGTAATACGCCTCGCCGGGTTGTTGAGGCATTATCCCGTGCGGGCCGAATAGCGGATACAGATCGGGTAGCAGAGAGATGGCCCAACCGATCGCGACGATTCCGAAAGCGATCCTGACCAAGCCCAGGGTGTAGGCCGGTTGCAGTTGAAACCAAAAGATCCGCCATGTCGTCAGCGCGGCCACAACCCGTGGCCGCTGACCGTGTCCGGGTTCAGTCATGGCCTGCCGGTGAGGGTTTCGTCGTAAAGGGTTTCCTCGCCTGGGACGGGGGAACCGTTGGTACCCGGCGCCGGAAGCGACTCGGTGCGCAAAATCATCTGCACCCGTACAGCGCGCTCAGAGCGTCCGGTAAGCCGGCGAACAATCCAATGCGCCACTCCAGCTCGGCTCGCGGGGTCGTGCACAACATTCTCTTTGACCTTCTGCCAGTGATACCACGCGAACGCGCCCACCACGCGGTCGCCGCGTGGATTTGTCCACGCCCGCTGGACACCGTTGGCCAACGTCACGCGCACGTCGAGGAACTCTTGGCGGCGTGGCGGATCCGGCGCATACATCCGCCAGCTCTGTTCCAGCCCAGTCGCCGACGCGATCGGCTGGAGCACCGGTGCGAGTCGTCGCTTGACTTCAGCATCCGGCAGACTCCACACGACGCCGATGAGCAGCACGAGCACGATCACGCCGCTAATCGCTGCTTGGCCGAACGACGAGCTTTCGAATCGCGGGCCGATCGTCGACAGCTTTTTCAGACCCCGCGTGATCATCGGCCGACCTCCCTTCTACCAATGGGTAAAGATCAGACTATTCAGCAACAGCGCTCCACCGACGTTAATGGCCAGCCACAGCCGTGCCGAGCGCGGTGGCGACAGGGCGGGTGCGGCGGTCAGCCATACGGTGAACGGCAGCCAAATCCGTTCTGTCTCGGCCTTGCTCAGCATGCTCACGTCGGCGCAGATGATGGCAATCAGCATCGCCAGCATCAATAGATGCAGGCCCGATCGCCGGCGGATCGCGGTCAGGTCGAAGACCCGACTGAGTCCGGCGACGCCGCCTAAGCCGATCGCGCACACCACCGCCGCCAAGTTGGCCCAGCTCCAGTACTGAAATGGGCGTTCATGCGCAATGCCCTGCCAATAGCGTTGCTGCACAAGGCTATAACCGTCGAGCCAGCAGAATCCGGTAGCGGTGAACATCGCCGCCACTGCGGCCGCGGCCAGAAGCGCGGGTACCAGTGTCCGCAACACTGAGCGCCAGTCGCTCGCGCACACCAGTACCGCCAACGCCGGAATCGCCATCAACATCAGGCCATAGCTGAGAAACACCGACCAGCCGAGCAGCAATCCTGCGGCGGCGCCGAGCAGCCCCGGGAATCGAACGGCGCCGCGCACCGCCAACGCCAGCAGTGTGATGCCCCAGGCGGCAACGCCGGCGAAGTACCCATCGGCCGACACCGCGATCCAGATCGCGGTGGGCGCAACGGCGACGAACGCCGCAGCGCTTCGCGCGGTCGGCTCGTCGGCCAACGTCCGCAGCGTGATCACGATTGCGCCCGCGGCGCTCGATCCGACCAGCAGGCACAGCAACCCGGCCCACGCGCCGCCGCCCAGGCCGATGCGGTCCAGCCAGACGAACGTCAGCAGCGCCCCCGGCGGGTGACCAGAGACGTGGGTGATCCACGAATTCGGCTGGAAATCCACAATCCGACTGGAGAACGTACGCAGCGTTTCCGGGATGTTGGTGATGCCCGGCACCTGCGGTAAATACTCGTCCTTGTCGGTCAACCGGCCGGCGAACCCGCGTTGCCAGCCGTCGATCATCGCCAGCGAGAACGCCCACACACACGACGTCGCCCAGGCGACCAGGGGCAGCGCACGCCACGAAAGCCGCTGTGCGACAACGGGTCCCCACAGCACGGCGGCCAGTCCAAGTGCAATCGCCGGTCCAGTACCCCAGCCGACATGCGCCTCGAGCAGGCCGAAAATCGGGGCGGCGCCGGCATGCCAGGCGAAACGGTCCGGAACGCGCAGATACGACGCGATGCCCCAGTGCATACGTGGCACTACGAACGCGGCCGCAACCAGGCCGAGCCCGATCGCAGCCCCAATCGCTTCCCGACGGGCGATCCTCACGACCGGGGCAGCCCTATTGATGGGCAGGCTCGTCGGCCGCGGGTTGTTGTTGAGGCGGCCGTCCTTTGCGCAGCGTGGCAAGCAATTCGCGATAGGGCCCGATCAGATAGACGGTGTCGTCGGCGTGCAGTCGCGCATCGCGCCGTGGGTGCAGCTTGATCAGTGAATTCGGCCGGGTGATCGCGATGACCCGGGTCTGGGTGGACAGTTCGAACATGCGCAGGCCGTCGAGTTCGCTGCCGGGCGCCACCTGCATTCCGCCAACCACGAATGAGCGTTGGCCCACCGAGAACGTGCCTAGCACCTGCAGGCCGACCGCGGCGCCGATGAACCAGGGTGCGGCCAGTTCGACGGTGGAGCGCACGTTTTCGAATCCGAACCGCTGTGCCACCGCGAAACCCAGCGTGCGGTCAAAGACCCGCAGCACCAAGGGAACGTCGGTCCAGTTGAGACCGGGCCGTATTTCGGTCCCGAGCATTTCGGTCAGCACGATGCCGGTTTCGACGTTGATCATGTCGTCGCGGGTCAGCACCGCGACCGCGCGGGCCCGATCGACCCGTGCCGATTGCAGGGTTGGACGCAACGTGGCGTCGCCGAAGATCACCGGGACATCGAGTTTGCGTACCGCCGATAAGAAGCGGTTGTCCTCGTCCTGCTCGATCACCGCCACGTCATATCCCGCAGTGGTCAGATCGGTAACCACGCGCATGGCGATAGCGCTCAGCCCGACGACGACAATGTGGTTACGCAGATGACGAATCCGGGGGCGCGCAGCCCCAAGGACGAAGCGGCGCGACAGCAACACGTCGGCTACGAAAGCGACGAGCAAAGCGGTGGTCGTCACCCCGCTGAACATCATTACGGCCGCGAACACCCGCAGCCAGGTGGGCTGGTGCACGAAGCTGAAGTCGCCGTAGCCGGTCGTGGTCATGGTCTCGACGCTGAAGTAGAACGCGTCCACCCAGCTCATCCGCGGCGGGGGCCGGTAGTTGAAGCGCAACAACACCGTGCAGCAAGTCAGTAGCAGCATCGAACCGGCCACGATCGGATAAAAGATCGGGTTGAACTCGTTCACCAGGGCCCAGACGGCGTCGACCGCGCGCCGCGGCCATGGCCGATGCGACCGCGTCCGGGTTGCGGGCGGAATCCTGATGCCCTGGGCTGCCACTTCATCGGCGGTCCCGACCATCATCGTCCAGTCACCGGCATGCACCCGCCGATCCCGGCCCGGGCAGACATCCATCTCGCCGGGGGTGGAGGAGTTTTCGCCGTGAATCACCGCCACCGGGGCTAGATCGCCGAAGAGTTCACGCAGCGTTGCTTCACGGTGCGCCTCGCGTCCGGCGACGACGAATTGGATTCCCGCGGCTTCGAATTGGTGAGTTCCCTGCTCCAGGCACGCCTCGACTATCGACGGCGCCGCGAGTTCGGCGACGTTGAGGGTTGCACCGGGCCCGTTGTCGTCGGCAACTGCTTCGCGCAGCACGTCGTTGGAGAGCCGCGCCACCACACGCGCAGTCGGGTTGGCTTTCCTTGCCAGCAAAGCGATTTCGAGATTTATCGCGTCGTCGTCGCCAACGCAGACTACGGCAGTCGCGTGAGCGACCTCAGCGAGGGTGAGCTCGCGAGCGACGCCGGCCTCGGACTGCTCGATATTAGCCAGCCTGGCGACGGTCGCCCCGGCGTTCTTCAGCTCCTCGATGATCGTCGTGGCCAGCGCATCGTCACCGCTGACGACGATGTGGCGGTGCATTGACGCATTATGTCACCCGGTATCAGCACTTAGCCGCGCTGACACAGGCGGGCCAGCGCCTGCCGGTCGACTTTGCCGATTCCGCGCATCGGCAGCGCATCGACGATATGCAGCTCGCGTGGCGCGGCCGTGCGGTCCAGGGTGCGCATGAGGTGCGCCCGTAGCGTGTCGAGCGAAGGCGGGACACGACCGTCGGCCACCACGATGGCGGCGACCACCCGCCGGCCCAATCGCTGGTCGTCCAGCCCGAACACCGCGCAGTCGGCCACCGCGGGGTGCGTGCGCAGCGCGGCCTCAACGGGCTGGGGCAGCACGGTCAACCCACCCGTGCTGATCGCCTCGTCGGCCCGGCCCAGCACACTGAGGACACCCGAATCATCAACAACGCCAATATCATCGGTGCGAAACCAGCCCGGCTCGGCGAACGGATCGGGATCGGGTGGGTTGCGATAGCCGCTGGCCAGGGTCGCTCCTCCGATCACAATCCGGCCGTCGGGGTCGACCCGCAGCCGCACTCCGTCGAGCGGAACCCCGTCGTAGACGCATCCGCCCGCAGTCTCGCTCATCCCGTAGGTGCGCACCACCCTGATGCCGGCGCTCGCGGCAGCGTCCAGGACCGGAGGCGGGGCAGGGCCGCCGCCGACCAGCACGGCGTCCAAGTTGGCTAACGCCGTTGTCGCCGCCGGATCGGTCAGCGCCTTGGCCAACTGGGTGGCCACCAGCGCTGTGTAACGGCGACCGGAGCCGAGTTGCTCTACCGCAGAGGGTAATTCGGTGATGTCGAAGCCGGTCGAGACGTCCACCTCGACCGGAACGGTATCGGCCAGCAGGCTGCGTACCAGTACTTGGACACCGGCGATGTGGAACGGCGGTAACGCCAGTAGCCATCGGCCGGGGCCGCCCAGCCGGTCATGGGTGGCGGCGGCGCTGGCGGTCAGCGCGGCGGCCGTCAGCAGCGCGCCCTTGGGCGCACCGGTGGTTCCCGACGTCGTCACCACCACGGCGATGTCGTCGTCGATGGCTTCGCCCACCCGCAGGGCCGCCAAGGTGGATCGGCGATCGCCATCGGCAGCCACCGGCAGCAGCGCGGACGCGCGGCCGTCCAGAGCCTGCTCGAGCGCCGCCAGCAGCGGGCGCGCCGAGGACCCTTGCGCCACGGCGAATGCGCGCAAGACGGCTATCCGGCCCCCTCGCCGTTGCGGGCATCGTCGAGCGGCCAACCCTTGGCGGCCAGCCGCCCACGAACCCGCTCGACGTCGTCCGGCGCCGGCAGCTCGTCGGTGAGCTGGGTGATCAGCACACCGATGTCGATGTCATCGAACCCGGGCCGGCGCATCAGTTCGTGGGCCACCGCTTTGACTTCGTCGCTGCTAAGCCGACGCGACAGTAGGGCCAGCACCGGAAAGTAGTCGGTGGGCGGGATGCCCTCCGGATACCCCGCACGCAGCCAGGCGACGATCGAGGTGAGGAATCGGTTCACACTGCCTCAACTTCCCCCGCACGGCCTTGTTAAGCCTGAACAGCGAACGAATTTTGATGTTACGCGGGTTTGGCACCCAGGATGTACCAGCCGGTGTGCGCCCCGAGGAAATCCCGGGAGATGTACAACACGCCGATTGCGACCGCGACCAGCGCCACCGCGTACAACACCCAGCTGAGCGCGGTCAGCGCCGGATTCCTGGGCCAGACGGCCGCGCCATCGGAGCCCGCGATACCGGCGCCCACGCTGCCCACCTTCACGGCGAGTGCGAACAGGGCAGGCAGCCCGCTGCCGAGGAGCAATCCGAAGATCAGGATCTTCACCGAAGCCTCGTAGTTGAACCAATGGTTCATGGCATGCCTGCCTTGTTCGGTTGGGCGGTGCGGGGATTGGCGCCGGTAACCTCGCCGTTCGGAATTCCCGCGCCGACGGTGACCGCAGGGCGGTCTTCTTGGTCGAGCCCAGTGGTCAGGTCACCCTTCCATTCCGCATTGACGTTCGTGTGGTCGACCTTCGTGCGGCGCGACCGTAGGTAGATGGCCGTGGCCAGCGCCACCAGCAGACCGAAGCCGATGATCGAGCCGAGGTAGCCGCCGATCTCGTGCACTATCAGGTAGGTAATGGCGCCAACGGCACCAGCCGACGGCAGCGTGATCAGCCAGGCGGTCACCATCCGGCCGGCCACCCCCCAGCGCACCTCCGCTCCCGGTTTGCCAACACCGCTGCCCAGCACCGAACCGGTTACCACCTGAGTGGTGGACAACGCATACCCGAAGTGAGCAGACAGCAGAATGATTACCGCCGAAGACGATTCGGCGGCCATTCCTTGTGGCGACTTGATCTCGACGAGTCCCTTGCCCATGGTGCGGATGATCCGCCAGCCGCCGAAGTAGGTACCCAATGCCATCGCGCAAGCGCAGGCGAAGATGACCCAGAACGGGGGGAGCGCGGCGGTCCTGCTGACTGCGCCGTAGGAGATCAGCGCCAGGAAGATGACGCCCATCGTCTTCTGGGCATCGTTGGTGCCGTGTGCCAGCGAGACCAGCGACGCCGAGAAGATCTGGCCACGGCGGAAAGCGGCCTCGCTGCGGTTCTCCGGAACACCACGATTGAGCCGGTAGACCAACCAGGTGCCGACCGAACCGACCAATCCGGCCAACAACACCGACACCAGGGCCGGGATCAGCACCCGGGACACCACGCCGGTCCAGATCACCCCGTGTCCGCCGACCGCGGCGATCATGGCGCCGACGATGCCGCCGACCAGGGCATGCGAGGAGCTGGACGGGATACCCAGCAGCCAGGTCAAGAGGTTCCAGACGATCCCGCCGACCAGACCTGCGAACACAAGTTGCAGTGTCACCAGA
>NZ_JBATXN010000069.1:0-9850 GCF_049673265.1 Mycobacterium sp.
AGGACGTCATCTGAGCGGTACCACTCCAGCCGGCACCGGCGATGTTTTGGCTCGATGCCCACATCTTGCGGGCCTCGTCCTCAACGGTTTGGGCGTGCACATCAAAACGGCCCGCCATCGCCCGCATGTCATGCGGGTCAGTCATAAAACGCGTCGGCATAATTGCTTCTCCTTATCTTCGAAATATGTTGTGGTGATTGGCGTTTTGGCTAGATTCTTAGCCGACTTCCGCCCACGACGGCACCATCGGCGGGCGGATCAGGAATCGGTTGTCCGCGATGCCTGTAGTGACTCCGGCGCGGGCACCCGCACCCGCAGGCGCCATAGCCGGCACGCCCGCGGCGACCTCCGGCGGCGCGGCCAGTGGGTTGCTTCCCAGCGCCGAGGCGACCGGGGACGACGCCGACGGGGCGACCGCGGACCAGCTGGGCGGCACCGACAATGGCCCGATCGACGTTGCCTGGCCGAGTCCTGCTGACATCGAGGAGCCAGCACCCGATCCCAGGCTGCCCAGTCCGCCCAGCGGATTACTGAGCCCGGCACCGAGCCCACCAATTGCCGACTGCCCCAATGCCTCCTCAGCTAGCCCATGCCCGGCCGCGTTGCCCAGCAAACTGGTGAACGCGCCTATTGTGTTACTCGGCATGTAGAACCCGGAGGAAAAAATGGTGTTCCAGATGGTTGCGTTTGGTCCCCACGCGCTCCAAAAGTTGTCCAGTGCCGAATTTCCGGATGACCCGCCGGTCAGCAGGCTCCAGATGCCCGATAGCCCCGACGTCGACGAGGAAGACGACGTAGATGTGGCTGGCGAAGCAAGGCCCTGCAGACTGGTGGGCACCGCAGAGGTCAATTGCGACAACGCCGCCTGCGTGCTGGTGCTGGCCGACGTCCCGGTCGCCTGGGTGACCGCAGCTGCCTGCCCCGCCAACCCGCCAGGCGCAGTCGTTTGCGGCGCCGCGGCGAATGCTGGCACCTTGGCCGCCGCCGCCGACTGGCCCGCGTAGCCATACATGGCTGCGGCGTCTTGGGCCCACATTTCGCCGTATTGGGCTTCGGTGGCCGCGATCGCCGGAGTGTTCTGACCTAGCACATTGGTCGCCACCAGGGCCGCCAACTGAGCGCGGTTGGCCGCAATCATCGGCGGCGGCACCGTCATACCAAACGCAGCTTCGTAGGCAGCCGCGGCGGCCGCCGCCTGGTTGGCGGTCTGCTCGGCTTGCGCAGCAGTGGTGTTCATCCATGCCGCGTACGGCGCTGCTGCAGCTGCCATCGCCGTCGACGCTGGACCGCGCCAACCTTCGCCGGTCAGGTTTGCAATGACCGAACTGTAATTGGTTGCTTGCGAACGTAACTCGGAGGCCAGACCATTCCAGGCCGCTGCGGCCGCCAGCATCGACGTCGATCCAGGTCCGGCATACATCTTGGCGGAGTTGACTTCCGGCGGAAATGCGCCGAAGTCGAATACTGCAGTCATTGCGGCGCTCCTTTCAGCTCGCGGTGATCACGTTGGCGGCCTCGGTGGTCACATAGGAACCGGCGCTGGCGCCCAAGGTGCAGACGAACATGTCGTGCATCGCTGCTGCCTGAGCGCTGATGGCCTGATAGATGTGGGATTGGGAGATGAATTGCGCTGCCGTCAAAGCAGATACCTCGTCAGCAGCGGCGGGCGCTACCGCCGTCGTAGCCACCGCGGCGGCGGCGTTCTGTGCCTTCAGCTCGGAGCCGATACCCGTCAACTGGCCGGCTGCTGCCGAAAGCAGTTCGGGCTGTGTGGTCAAGAGGGACATCAGAATTCTCCTTCGGCGAAGCAGGACGAACCCGCGGCGGTTATCGCGTCAGAGCACGACAGGACCACGCGCGCATACGAACACGATGCGTGCGTGTTAAGCGAAGCGGCGCAAGCCGATTCAGATAGTGGAGATGGCGCCGGGGCCGGATCCGAACGAAATGGTCATGGGTCTCGGATACGGACTATCACTAGAACTCATTTCGCCTCACCTCCTCACGGCCAGGGCACACTAGGGTGCCAACACGTTGCACATGGGATGAGGCGGACCTGCCAGATCAGCTGGCCGCGGCACCCCTCTCGTCAGAGCTTTGGCACTGCACGGCGTATCCGGCTGAGCCGGAAGCCACTTGGGCTCAACCCTTAACCCGGGAAGAGCTGTCCTGACCCTGGGCGTCTTTCGACGTTCGAGGTCAGTGGCCTATATCCGTGCAGACGCCTCACCTAGCGAGGTGCTTGCAGAAGCAATAGTTCCATTATCAACGGTAGTAGTCAACTCGACACGGGAAAACTGTTGCCGATATCGCGCCCGGGCCGGCGCAGCGGACGCGTCACCGGCAATCGAAAGCTGTTGGGGCTGTTCGCCGCCCGCTATGGATCGGATATCGTGCGGACCCGGTTCTCGGCACGGTGGACGGGTACGTCGGGCATGACGCCAACTGCGACGTCGTATGCCGATCGTGGCGGCCCTGATAACCACGGCTTAGCTCCTTTCTGCTATCCAGCCGCCGGCGGATGCGCCACCACGGTGGGACGGAACCCATAGCGGGGAGCAGCGAAGCCGAACCCGCGTCCGCCCATGCCTGCCGCCGGCACCCCAGGCATACCGGGCACACCCGGCATCCCGGCCATCTCGGTCCCCGCGCCCGGCGCGATGGCCCAGCCTCCCGATGGCGACGACATAAGCGCGGCGGGAGTTCCGGGAGTGGCTGCGGCCCAACTTTGCGGCACCGACATCGCCCCGACCAGGGTCGCGCGGCCCATCCCGGCGGACACCATCGATCCGCCCAGGCCCGGCGACCCAAGAGATCCCAATCCGGCGTTCAATGCCGACGGCGCGGTAGCCGCCGTCAACATGCCTGGGTTGACCGCGCCGCCAAAGCCCTGACCGGCCACCGCCAGGAACCCGATATCCGCGAACGCGCTTGTCACAGCCGGACTTACGCTCGCCGGGTTTACCCAGTTGCCGGAGAGGAACCCGTTCATGAAACCCGAGCTCACGAAGGAACCAAAAGACGAGCCAGTCGATCCGCTTAACAAGTTCAACAACCCGGCGATGCCCGTGGTGGCTTGATTCGACCCTGGCGCAAACGGATTGGTGCTCGCCGCTGGTGATGCCATGCCCTGTAGTGCGTTCGGAAGAGTCGAGACCACCTGGGACAGCGTCGACTGAACACCCGCGCTGGATGACGTGCCGGTGGCCTGGGCAACCGTGCCAGCTTGGCTGGCCGCCCCGGCCGCATTGGTGGTTTCCGGCGGCGAACCGAACGGTGTCACCGTCGATGCGGCCGCCGAAGCCCCGGCATAGCCGTACATCGCCGCCGCATCCTGGGCCCACATCTCGGCGTAGAGTGCCTCGTTGGCTGCGATCGCCGGGGTGTTCTGACCCAGCACATTGGTCGCCACCAGGGCGGCCAGCTGAGCACGGTTGGTCGCGACAACAGCGGGTGGCACCGTCATCGCAAACGCGGCATCGTAGGCCGCCGCAGCCGACCTGGCCTGAAAACCCGTTTGTTCAGCCTGGGTGGCGGTCGTGCTCATCCAGTCCACATACGGATTCGCCGCGGCCGCCATCGAGGCCGATGCGGGTCCCAGCCAAGATCCTTCGGCAAGGCTGGAGACCACCGCGGCATAGGAGGACGCGGCCGAACCGAGCTCGGCGGCCAACACGTCCCATGCTGACGCGGCGGCCAGCATCGGCCCCGAACCGGGGCCGGCATACATACGAGCGGAATTGACTTCTGGTGGTAATGCTCCGAAATCCATTGCGACACCTCCCCTTAACCCGCAGCAACCGCGTTGGCGGCTTCGGTCTCGGCATACGACACGGCACTGGTGCTCAGCGTCGACACGAACATTTCGTGAATCGCCGCGGCTTGAGCACTGACCGTTTGATAGAGCTGGGCGTGCGCGGTGAACTGGGCCGCGGTCAGCGCCGAAACCTCATCGGCTGCCGCGGGAATCACCGCCGTGGTCGGGCTGGCCGCCGCCGCATTGCCGGCGGTCACGTCTGCACCAATGCCCTGGAGGTCGCCCGCTGCTGCGGACAACGTTTCCGGTTGTGTAGTTACGAATGACATGGACTTCTCCTCAACGAAAGATCCGACCCGGGAGACGAGGCTGGCAAACCGGTTCAGTTCGCGGAGCCTGCCATGACCGGATCGGGGCGAAACGGTCATCGATCTTGGTTAGTTCTGGTCAGAACCATCAGCGGACGTCGTCTCGGCCCACCCCCTCGCGGTCAGGGCACTCGCGATACCGCCAAGAGAGATGGATCGCCCGACAAAACTGTCGGGTGGCACCCCTCTCGCCGGAGCTTTGGCACTGCACGGCGTATCCGGTGCGAACCGGAAGCCACTTGGGCTCAACCCTTAGCCCGGGAAGAGCTGTCCTGACCCTGGGCGTCTCTCGACGTTCGAGGTCAGTGGCCTATATCCGTGCAGACGCCTCACCTAGCGAGGTGCATGTTACGTATTTGTAAGGCCATCGTCGCAGTGCAGCTACCGTCCGTCAATGCAACACTCGACACCGGGTGGGTGAATTGCTGAAGTGTGATGTTGCGGCGGCTTACCATGCCGTTCCCGGCGGCAAGAATTAACTGACGACGCGGCTGACTAGTCCGGCTTCTTCTCCGCCACCGCTGCGCTGAGGCCCTCGGCCAGGTCGTCACGCGTCAGCTCCTTGAACCGGCGCAGTTGGTCGTCGCTGAACTCGTCGACGTCACTGGACAACACCGCGTCGAGATCCTCATCGTCGAGGCGGAAGCTGCGGTGGTCGCGGGCCTTTTCAACCACGTTGCGCACAAACCCCGCATTGCCCAGCACGTCGATACCGCGGATCAGGTCGCCGTCTTTCGACATGTTCTCGTCTTCATAGAACCTGGTGTAGGCCGGCAGCAGCACGTCAACCGCCTCATCGGTGATCACGTCTTCGTTTTCCCTGCCCATCAGCTGGGTCAGCGCGATCAGTTCCTTGGGGTTATAGCTGTAGAACTCGATCACCGTCGAAAACCGGCGCCGGAGACCCTGGTTAACCTCCAGCATCTTGTCCATCGCTTTGGCATAGCCGGCTCCGAAGACCACCAGCTCGTCGCGATGGTTCTCCATGTACAGCAGCAACGTATTGATGATCGCGTTGCCGTAGGCGTCGCCGGTGGAGTAGCCACTCTCATGCAGGTTGTGCATCTCGTCGAAGAAGACGGCGCCGCCGCGCGCCTCCTCGAGCATCTCCTCGGTGTTCTTTTCCGCATCGGCCATGTAGCGGCCAAGCAGCTTTGCGCGGCTGGTCTCCACCACCAACGGCTTGCGCAGCACAGTCAACCCGCACAGCTGCTTGGCGAATGCGCGGGCCACCGTCGTCTTCCCGGTGCCGGGCGGGCCCAACAACAGGGTGTGCCGTGAGGTCACCGGCACCGGCAGGCCCATCTTGGAGCGGGCCAGATTCACCTTGGTGGTCGACTTGATCAGCTTGATTTCCCGCTTGGCCTGGTCCATGCCGAGCATCGCGTTCAGCTCGGCGTCGCCTTCGTCCAGATACTTCTTCGCCATTTCGGCGTGCCGGGCGGCCTCGGCCTGTTCGCGGGTGGGCGCGCTATCCACATCCCACGGATCCGTTCTTGCCTCAATGGTTTCTGGATCGGTCAGCACCAGCCGATAGCCGGGGTTGTCCAACGCTTCGCGCGCCGGGGTGAACTTGGCGTCGCGTGAGTACACCCGGCGTAACGACTCGACGGCCTCTTCCTCGCGGCCAAGATGCCGCAAGCACATGCCCTGGGTGTACATCGCGACATTGGCGGCGCCGGGCACTCGGTCGCCCTCGATGGCCTCCTGTGCGCGACGAGTCGCCTCCTCGAAGACCCCCAACGAGGCCAGCGCCGTGGTCGCCATCGCCGCTCCGGCGGCCTTGAGCTCGGGGTGGCGCCACGTGGTCCCAGGCGGGAACTGGGCCAAAACGTCGGGCCAGCGACCCGTGCGGAAATACAGCAAGCCCCGCACGTACTTGAGCAACTCCTCGTCGAACGGGTGCCGTGGCTCGGTGGAATCCAGCAGGTCCGCCGCTTCCGCGTACCGTTTCGCCTCGGTGAGGGCCGCCGCGTAGGCGGCAGCCAATGACTCCACGCTGGTGACCGCCAGCCGTAGGAATATCCCGTCGGAAACCTCGGGACGAAATTCCAACTCGGACAAGCCAAGTCGGCGGATCTCCCAGCCGAACGTCTTGACCGCGTGCCACGCGCCGGTGAGCACATCGATGGTCTGGTCACCGGCGAGTACCCGGGCCAGCCAAGCGTCGCACATGTCCGGATCGAGCCGGGTGGCCGTGGTGAACATCTGCAACGCCACCTGCGGATTTTGGCTTGGTTGCAACCCGTTGACCGAGATGCCGGACGCAAGCAGGCCCGCAACCATGGCGTTGCGGGCATCTGCTCCTCCGGCCTGCGGCCGGGTCATGGCAAAGCTTCGGCGTGACTCATCTGTTGAAGGTATACCGCACCGACCGGAACCAGGATGCCCTCGCCGTCGTCGAGTATGCGACTCGGCATCGGCAGCGGCCGACCCGAACTCGGCGCCGGAATGCTGGAAGCCACCGCGCCCAGCTGACGGCCGGTGAGCCGGTTCAACCCGTTGAACGTCTCTTTGCGCAGCCGCTTGTCACTGTGGTAGCGCACCCACACCGCGACGTCGGCTTCCCGACCGTCCGCGATCAGCCGGATCGTCATCACGGTGACGTCGGCATCGGTGAGCCACAGCTCCTGGAGTGTGTCGCTGGTGATGTCCGACGGTGAGACCCAGAAGCTGGTGACGAACCCGTCGGGGGTCTTTAGGTAGCGCCAGTACGGCCGGATGTGGGCCGGCTGGAGCCCGGCCAACACGGCGTCGTCGACGTCGACGATCTCGTCGGCGGTCAGCGGTCGTGCTGAGCAGCTTCGCCCGTCCAGATGCTGGGCCAGCCGCTCGGTAGCCGCCGCCAAGGTGCTGGCGACCGAATCGCGGGCCGCCACCGCCTGGACGTTGTGCAATGGATCCATGCGCAATACCAGCCAGGTGTTGCGCTCCTCGAGCGGACGCCGATCGCCGGTTGGCCCGAGATCGTCTTGGACCGCCGATTTCACGCCATTGCCGGCGCGGCGGGTTCCCACCGAAACGATGTCGACGCTGTCAAGGCGCACGTCGAACTGGCGCAGCGCCTCGATGACCGCGTCCAGCGGCATCGTCGCCGGTACCGCGTCTTGATGGCGATGCCGTCCCGACGGTGCCTCCACGGCGGCCTCTACCGCGATCACTGCGATCAGCTGGCCGTCGTACTCGCGCACGCCGACGGTCTCGCGGCTAAAGCGACGCCGGTGATCGATCGCGGGGGTGCAGCCGACGGTCAGCGCTTCCGGATCGGCGTACCAATTTCGCACTCGCGCAATCGGTGCCGACGCAATGGGAACGCCGCCATTGGTGACCAGGGCAACGATCGTCACCAATGTCTCGAGCCCAACTGCGACCCAAAAGGCCGCGTGACCAGCCTGCCACGACTCGGGCAAACGACTCGCGATCACCAGCAACGCAACATCAATGAGAAACACCACGGTGACTCGCGGCCACGACAGGGCCAGGCCGTATTCGCGTTGTGCCTTCATTCCTGTCTCCCTGTCTTTCGCAACAGCATTGCTGCACCGAACACCATGCCGGCTATTAGTAGTGCGCCACCGAGGCCGCCGGCGGCGACCCATACCGGCACCATGTTGCGCGGAGTAGGTGCCGGAGGCATGTTCAGCGGTGACTTCGAATCTTTGGGTAGGACAGGCCCTTCCGGCACATCCCAGGTCAGCGCAGCGACCGGGTCGACGATCCCGTAGCCGACCTGGTTGTCCACGCCGCGAGCAGGTGCCCTGGCGGTCCGGGTCAACCGGCTGATGACTTGGTGTGCGGACAATTGCGGATATTTCGCCCGTACCAGCGCAGCTACACCGGACACGATCGCCGTGGAGAAGCTGGTTCCCGACGGCACCAACAACGAGTTGTCCGGACCGTCAATGGCGTTGACCAGGCTGTCATCTCGCGGTGAGAACCCGACGACGTCGGTCCCGGGTGCCGCGATCGATACCCACGGCCCGGCCACACTCAACTTGTCCATCGGCGCGCCGGAGGAATCCACCGCGCCGACGGTCAGCACGTAGTCGCTGAACCACGACGGCGTCACCACTGTGGTCACGCCGTTCCAGTCGCGAACATCCTTGGGGTGCAAAGGGTCAACGAGCGGATTTTCTTTGCAGTCGCGCTGGCTGGTGTCGCCTGCGGCAGCGACGATGACGGCATCCTTGTCGACGGCCGCGTAACGGACCGCAGCGCCGAGGTCAGGCGCGTCGATGATGCTGCGCGCACTCATGCACATCACCTGGGAGATGTTGATCACCCGCGCGCCCATGTTGGCGGCATGCACGATCGCCCGCGCCATGGTGAAGATGTTGTCCCGCTTCTGCCGCGTTTGCGGGTCCTCGTCACCGGTGTAAGCGTCCTTGAGGCTAAACGCCTGGCTGGACTGGCGGATCGAGATCAACTCGGCGTCGGGGGCAATTCCGGTGAATGCGTCGGACGGTCCTCCCGGCGGAGGGTCCAGTGGCGGCGGCGCAGCCGGCCGCGGGTAGTCCACCGAAACGACCTGTCCGCCATGGGAATAGCCAGGCAGCACGGTCTTGCCGTGACCATGGTTGGCGGCTCCCGGCGCCTTGGGTGCCGGGGGTGCGCCAAAGGGTGGCGGCGGACCGCCCGGCTCCTCCGATGCTGGCGGAGGAGGGACAAGTGTGATCGTCTGCGGCGGCGGTGGCGCCACGCTGATCGTCTGTGGAGGCGGCGGCGATGGCGGTGGTTCCCTGGTCGGAACTGGCGGCGGGCGCCGCGGTCCGGGCGCTCCGGGTGCTTCCGCGCCCGACGGGGCCCCGGCGATCATCGACGCCACCAGCGTGCCGTGCGCGTCGCAGTCGGACAGGCCGTCGCCGCCCATCACATAGTCGCCGCCGGGAATTAGGTGCGGCAGCCTCGGGTGCGGGGTTACCCCGGTGTCGATGACGGCGACCTTCACGCCGCCGCCGCGGCCGAAGCGCCACGCCTCATTCAGGTTGAGCATGTCCATGTACTTCGGCTGCAGCCGAAAGTCGGTGCCCGGCAAGACCCCAACCTCCGTGCAGTACGAGCTCTGCTTCATCGGCTGAGGAGGCCCGGGCGTACCGTCCGACGGTACCGCCCCCGGGTCGATCCCGGGTGGATCGATCGCGTAGGCCGGCGCGCCGGAAAGCGCTACCGAGGCAACGATGAGCGTCGTGGCAGCCACTGCGGCCGCGCGAAGCGGCCTTCGGCTAACGTGGCGACCCGCTGCGCCCGGCTTCGCCGCGCTTGCGATCGCCACAAGCCGACGACTACCGGTAACGAATCGCTGCATAGACATTCATCAGCCACAAGGCCAGCGGGAAGATGGGCATCAGGCAGAGGTATTCCACCCATTCCACGAGCTTGCGGAACAGCGGGCTGTAGATGGTGTTGGGCACCACCGCCGCGGCCGTCAAGCCCGCTGCAGGCAACAGCACCACGATGGCCACTCCGGCCGACATCGCCGCCGTCGAGGACAACACCAGCGTGTACCGCACCACGATCGTGGCGACGATCAGCACCGACGTCAAGGCCAAGATGACCGCCTGCCAGCGGTCGACGTAGGAACGGCCGCGCAGCATCAGGAAGCCCGCGGTGGCAGCGGCCAGCAGTAGCGGTAGCCAGCGGTCGCCCGTGCGTGGATCGGATACGCCCGCCAGGGACACAATCGTCAGCACACCCAGCCCAACCAGCAGTCCGGTCAGGAATGACC
>NZ_JBATXN010000070.1:0-15007 GCF_049673265.1 Mycobacterium sp.
CGGGAACTCGCTGGGTCCAGCCGTCATCAAATCGAACCAGGCATCGCAGATCAGCAACATGCCGGTTGCGAACGCGGTCAGCAGCATTACTTGCCGACGCATCAGGCCGAAGATGACGGTCGCCCCCATCAGAGCGAGCAACAGCAGGTCGAACCCGACCCAGGTGGCCGTCCAGTCGTGCACCAGGTAAACGTCGGGCAGCGCGAACGAGAGATAGACGATCCAGGGAATCAGCACGACCGTCCCGCCGATCATGATTCCCAGCCAGCCCCACCGGATCCGCCGCGCGGTTTCTACCGGGAGCAGATCGGACAGCGGCCGCTCAAGTCGTCGTATCAGCTGACGCCGCTCGGCCGGGGACATCGAGGCGATCTGGGTATCGGATAAAGTGCTCACACCTGACCAATACCCCCTTTGCGGATCACTCCAAGCAGCGGCGTGAGCGGCGAGGTGTCGACCCCGACCGACTTCCCACCCAAGGCGGAGGAGCCAACCCCGGCCATGCCCTGGGTGGTGGCGGCGACCCGGTCGACAAACTCCGGGACACGCTGGCCAATGCCGACGCCAGCGGCGCAAGCCGCGAGTAACAGCTGTTCCGCGGGCGGTCAGTGCAACAGGGTCGCGACGATCCCGGCCAGGTAGCCCAGCCGCGCCACCTCAGATGGCCGGAATGCCGGGCCGCCCGGCCTGCCCAGCATCACCGCGGTGTCGGGCCCACCCAGCGGCGCGGCGACCAGCGTGGTGTCCAGCTCGCGCCACACCTGCGGCACCCAGTCATCGCTGGCATCCAGGGCGGTGGCGCGGTGGATAGGCATCCACGGGACGGCGTCGAGTCGGGTTTCGGGCGCTCCAGGGCTGCCCACCAGGCGCTCGATTCCGTCGTCGGAGCCGCGCAGCACCACACACCAGCTCACCCGCAGCACCTGCGGGGCCCCGCAAACCAGCACCTTCAACTTGGCTGCGGTGTCGCGTGCGGCGGCGACGTGGTCGATCAGCTCGAGTTCTCGGTGGGCTTCCAGCAGACCGGTGTGCGGCCGCAGGCTATCCACCCGCACCCCGTTGAGTGCTTCGGCCGCTGTGATCAAGGTGTCGGGCATGGCCCGCGGCGGCAACTCGACGACGAGATCGTCGATCGCGTAGCCGGACCCGCGCTCCACCACGTCCAGCGACAAGATGTCGGCACCCACCGAGCCAAGGGCCACGGCCAGCGAGCCGAGGCTGCCCGGCCGGTCGGCAAGCTGAACGCGCAGCAGATAGGAAGACACGCGCACACTGTCGCACAGCGACGCGCCCGCGGCATTTCGGCGGCAGCCGGGCAGTCCTAGTGCCCGGCTCCTCAGGCCGTTCCGGCCTGCATCGTCGCCGCGCGTAGGCTTTTCGGTCGTGTCCCAGATCTCCCGCGACGAGGTGGCCCATCTGGCCCGGCTGGCCCGTCTGGCGTTGACCGATGCCGAGCTGGACAGCTACGCCGGCCAACTCGACGCCATCCTGACCCACGTCAGTCAGATCCAGGCCGTCGATGTCACCGGCGTCGAACCAACCGACAACCCGCTCAAGGACGTCAACGTCACTCGCCCGGATCAGACCAAACCGTGCCTGACTCAACAAGAAGCGCTCGCCGAGGCACCGGAAGCCGTCGACGGGCGTTTCGCCGTCCCGCAGATCCTCGGGGAACCGCAGTGACCGACATCATCCGGCTGGACGCCGCGACACTCGCCGACAAAATTGCCGCCAAGGAGCTGTCGTCCACCGAGATCACCCAGGCTTTCCTGGACCAGATCGCCGCGACCGATGAGCGATACGGCGCGTTTCTGCACGTGGCAGCCGATGCGGCGCTGTCGGCTGCGGCAGCCGTCGACAAGGCGCTGGCGGCCGGCGAAGCGCCGCCGTCCCCGCTGGCCGGGGTGCCACTGGCCCTCAAAGACGTGTTCACCAGCCGCGACATGCCGACCACCTGCGGGTCGAAGATCCTCGAGGGTTGGCGTTCGCCCTATGACGCCACGGTGACCGCGCGGCTGCGAGCGGCCGGAATCCCGATCCTCGGCAAGACCAACATGGACGAGTTCGCGATGGGCTCGTCGACGGAAAATTCCGCATACGGCGCGACCCGCAACCCGTGGGACACCGACCGGGTGCCGGGCGGCTCGGGCGGCGGCAGTGCTGCCGCGCTCGCCGCATTCCAGGCGCCGCTGGCCATCGGGACCGACACCGGCGGCTCAATCCGCCAGCCGGCCGCGCTGACCGCGACGGTCGGAGCCAAACCCACCTACGGCACGGTGTCGCGCTACGGGCTGGTGGCCTGCGCGTCGTCGCTGGATCAAGGCGGCCCGTGTGCGCGCAACGTCCTCGACACTGCACTGCTGCATCAAGTGATCGCCGGACACGATCCCCAAGACTCCACCTCCGTCGACGCCGAAGTGCCCGACGTCGTCAGCGCCGCCAAGGCAGGAGCGGCAGGCGATCTGCGCGGCGTGCGCATCGGCGTGGTGCGGCAATTGCGCGGCGAGGGTTATCAACCCGGCGTGCTGGCATCGTTCAACGATGCCGTCGAGCAGCTGACCGCAATCGGTGCCGATGTGTCCGAAGTCGACTGTCCCCATTTCGATCACGCGCTGGCCGCCTACTACCTGATTCTGCCGTCGGAGGTGTCGAGCAACCTGGCTCGCTTCGACGCCATGCGCTATGGGTTGCGGGTCGGCGACGACGGGACGCACAGCGCCGAGGAGGTGATGGCGATGACGCGCGCGGCTGGATTTGGACCAGAGGTCAAGCGGCGCATCATGATTGGCACCTACGCGCTGTCGGCCGGCTATTACGACGCTTACTACAACCAGGCGCAGAAGGTGCGTACGTTGATCGCCCGCGATCTCGACACGGCCTATGAATCCGTCGATGTTCTGGTGTCGCCCACCACGCCGACCACCGCATTCCGGTTGGGGGAGAAGGTCGACGATCCGCTGGCGATGTATTTGTTCGACCTGTGCACGCTGCCGCTGAACCTGGCCGGGCACTGCGGGATGTCGGTGCCGTCGGGCTTGGCGCCGGACGACAAGCTGCCGGTTGGGTTGCAGATCATGGCGCCGGCCCTCGCCGACGACCGCATCTATCGGGTGGCGGCCGCCTATGAGGCCGCCCGCGGGCCCCTCCCGTCAGCCATTTGAGATCCGGCTGCCGTAGCCGCGAGCACGGGGCAAGATGAGGGCATGCGGATCGGAATTCTCACCGGAGGCGGGGACTGTCCCGGGCTCAACGCTGTCATCCGTGCGGTGGTGCGCACTTGCGACTCCCGCTACGGGTCATCGGTGGTGGGATTTCAGGACGGATGGCGCGGACTGCTGGAAAACCGGCGCATCCAACTCCGGAACGACGACCGCAATGACCGCCTGCTGACCAAGGGCGGCACGATGCTGGGTACCGCCCGAGTGCATCCCGACAAGCTGCGGGCGGGGCTGCCACAGATCATGCAGACGTTGGACGACAACGGCATTGACGTGCTGATCCCGATCGGCGGCGAGGGCACGTTGACTGCCGCGCACTGGCTCTCGGAGGAGAACGTTCCTGTCGTCGGCGTGCCCAAGACAATTGACAACGACATCGACTGCACCGACGTGACGTTCGGCCATGACACGGCGCTCATGGTTGCCACGGAAGCTATCGACCGACTGCACAGCACCGCCGAATCGCATCAGCGGGTAATGCTGGTGGAGGTCATGGGGCGGCATGCCGGCTGGATCGCGCTGAATGCCGGGCTGGCGTCAGGCGCCCACATGACGCTGATCCCCGAGCAACCCTTCGATGTGGAAGAGGTGTGCCGGTTGGTCAAGCAGCGGTTCCAGCGCGGCGACTCGCACTTCATCTGCGTGGTTGCCGAAGGCGCCAAACCGGTTTCGGGATCGATGACGCTGCGCGAGGGCGGTACCGACGAATTCGGCCATGAGCGGTTCACCGGCGTGGCCGACCAGCTGGCCGCCGAGGTGGAGAAGCGCATCAACAAGGACGTCAGGGTGACGGTGCTGGGCCACGTCCAGCGCGGCGGCACGCCGACGGCCTATGACCGGGTGCTGGCCACTCGTTTCGGGGTCAACGCCGCCGATGCCGCACACGCCGGTGAGTACGGACAGATGGTTTCGCTGCGGGGTCAGGACATCGGCCGGGTGCCGCTGGCGGATGCGGTGCGTCAGCTCAAGCTGGTACCGCAAAGCCGCTACGACGACGCCGCCGCCTTCTTCGGGTAACCGGGAACGCCGGCGGCGGTTCACGTTGATGTCGCCTGGCGTTAACCCCTATTCCACCCATGTTTAGCCAGCTCAAGGCAATTCACCGGTTTCCGAAGCTCTGCCGAGGGGTACCGTAGGGAACATGCGCTCCCGCGATTTCGATCGCGGTGTAATTCAGAAATCACCGCCCGGGGCGGTGCGGCAGAGCAAACCGCCGCACCCACGGCCTTTGCCGGGTCAGCCGCCGCGGCCGACTCGCCCCGACGGGCCGGGTTATCAGCAGCCGTGGCCAGCTCAACCTCCGATCGGCACAGCCACGGTTCCCTCAGTACAGGCAACAACGCCACCGGTGGCGTGGCAGCGCCCGGTGCGCAGGATCGCCCTCGACAGCCTGGAAGTCCCATCCACCGAAGCGCCGGCTGAATTCAACTGGCGAAGCGTGCTGGCGCGGTTGACCGGAATCCACCTGGGTCCGAGTAGAAGCGAGATCCACGAACTTGAATTGCGTGATCGCGTCCGGGCGCCGTTAGGCAGCGCGTTTCCGATCGCAGTCTTGAGCCTCAAGGGTGGCGTCGGCAAAACATCGGTCGTCGAGGCGCTTGGCTCGACATTCGCCGATGCGCGCACCGACCGAGTGATCGCCATGGACGTCGACGCCGGAGACCTCGCCGACCGGCATGGTTACCAAAACCAGCTGAGCCTGGTCGATCTGCTCGCCAAGCGGTCGGTGACGAGGTATGCGGACGTGCGGACGTATACCCGACGCAATCGTGCCGGCCTCGAGTTGCTGGCGCTGCCGAGCTACTCAGACACGGATTGGCTCATCGAGCGCGACGATGTCCTCAGGGCATTTTCGATACTGCGAAATCACTACTCCGTGATGCTGATGGACTGCGGCAAATCGCTGAAATCCACTGTGACGGAAGCGGTTTTGTCGGAGGCACGAGCCATTGTGGTGGTAACCAACGCCTGCGCCGACGCAATCGAAAAGACCCGAACCACAATTGAGTGGTTGTGCAGAAACGGGTATCAGCGACAGATCAAGTCCGCTGTGCTGGTGATCAACCACACCGAACGCGGAAAGCCGTGCGGCCCGGTGAACAGCCGGCTTCAGCAGCTGCAGGACCTGTTCTCTCCCAAGCGAGTGGTGAATCTCCCGTTCGATCGGCATGTGCACGAGGGTCAAGAAATTGATCTGGACCGGCTCGGCAAGCGGAGCAGGCGTGGCTACCTGGAGATGGCCGCCACGTTGGCCGGCATATTCCCCCGGCGCAATATCGGAACGCCAGCGCGATAGCTCATCAAGTGTCCAGCAACCAAGGGCAGCTGTAATGTAACGGCTATGCCAAGGCTGTTGACCTGCGGCGTGTGCGGCCAGTGGGTCACGCGAGCGGACACCGGTATACGACTACCGCCGCGGATAGGCCGAGCACACGATGACGCGACCTCCGGGGAGCCCGAGTAGTGCCCGCCGAATTGGATGGTCACGCCGCCGAAGTTGAGCAGGCCTTCGCCGGCGCGCCGCAGCGGGTCGGATGGTTCCGCTTCTACTTCGAGGACCAGCGCTGGGAATGGTCGGAGCAGGTGCAGCGGATGCACGGCTACGAGCCGGGAACCGTGGTACCGACCACCGAGCTGGTGTTGGCGCACAAGCACCCCGACGATCGGCGTCAGGTGGCAGAGACCATCGACGACATGCTGCACACCCACCGCGCATTCAGCACTCGGCATCGCATCATCGACGCCAGCGGGGCCGTACATCATGTTGTGGTGGTGGGTGATCAACTCACCGACGATCGGGATGCGGTCATCGGCACCCACGGCTACTACGTCGACATCACCCCGATGCCGGATCGAGCACACGATGAGCTGATCACCGCCAAGATCGCCGAGATCAGCGAGCACCGAGCCGTGATTGAACAGGCCAAGGGAATGCTGATGCTGGTCTACGGTCTCGACCCAGCGGCCGCGTTCGACCTACTCAGATGGCGATCTCAAGAAAGCAATGTCAAGCTGCGGCTGTTGGCCGAGCGGATTGTCGAGGACTTCTGCGCCGTCCGGGACAAAGCCATCGGGTCTCGGTCGGCCTTCGACCGTATGCTGCTGACGGCTGATGTGCGAGCAAGGAGCGACGGCGGCGAGGCGGCGGCTCCGGCAGCCACTTAGGATCGAGCGCATGACTTCTGCCGCGAGCGCTGCCAAGGCGCCCAGTGCGGAACTGCTCGACTATGACGATGTCCTCGCGCGCTACGAGCCGGTGCTCGGCTTGGAGGTGCATGTCGAGCTGTCCACCGCCACCAAGATGTTCTGCGGCTGCGCCACGGCGTTCGGTGCCGAGCCCAACACCCAGGTGTGTCCGGTGTGCCTGGGCCTGCCGGGTTCGCTGCCGGTGCTCAACGAGGCCGCGGTCGAATCGGCCATCCGGATCGGGTTGGCGTTGAACTGCGAGATCGTGCCGTGGTGCCGCTTCGCCCGGAAAAACTACTTCTATCCGGACATGCCGAAGAACTACCAGATCTCGCAGTACGACGAGCCGATCGCCATCAACGGCTATCTGGATGTGCCGCTGGAAGACGGCACCAACTGGCGAGTCGCGATCGAGCGCGCGCACATGGAGGAAGACACCGGAAAGCTGACCCACCTGGGCAGCGAAACCGGCCGCATCCACGGCGCCACCACCTCGCTGATCGACTACAACCGCGCGGGTGTGCCGCTGATCGAGATCGTCACCAAGCCGATCGTCGACACCGGCGAACGGGCCCCCCAAATCGCCCGGGCTTACGTGACGGCGCTGCGGGATTTGTTGCGCGCCTTGGGTGTTTCCGATGTCCGGATGGACCAGGGCTCAATGCGTTGTGACTCGAACGTATCGCTGATGCCGATCGGGGCCACGCAGTTCGGCACCCGCACCGAGACCAAGAACGTCAACTCGCTCAAGAGCGTCGAGGTCGCCGTGCGCTACGAGATGCAGCGGCAGGGCGCCGTTTTGACATCCGGAGGACAGATCACCCAAGAAACGCGTCACTTCCACGAGTCCGGGTACACCAGCCCCGGGCGCACCAAGGAAACCGCGGAGGACTACCGCTATTTTCCTGAGCCCGACCTGGAACCGGTGGCGCCCAGCCGCGAGCTCGTTGAGCGGTTGGGTCAGACCATTCCGGAACTACCGTGGTTGCGCCGCAAGAAGATTCAAGCGGAATGGGGCATTTCCGACGAGGTGATGCGAGATCTGGTCAACGCCGGGGCCGTTGAATTGGTGAGCGCGACCGTCGAGCAAGGCGCTTCCAGCGAACAAGCCCGCGCCTGGTGGGGCAACTTTCTGGTGCAAAAGGCCAACGAGGCGGGCGTGGAACTCGACGAGCTGCCCATCACACCCAAGCAGATTGCCGCGGTCGTCGCGCTCGTTGATGAGGGCAAGCTGTCCAACAAGCTGGCCCGCCAAGTCGTCGAGGGGGTGCTGGCCGGCGAGGGCGAGCCCGAGGCGGTGATGACCGCGCGCGGATTGGCGGTGGTGCGCGACGACTCGCTGATCCAGGCAGCGGTCGACGAGGCGTTGGCGGCCAATCCCGATGTCGCCGAGAAGATTCGGGGCGGCAAAGTTCAGGCCGCAGGCGCGATCGTCGGCGCAGTCATGAAGGCCACCAAGGGTCAAGCCGACGCCGCGCGGGTGCGCGAGCTGGTGCTCCAAGCCTGCACTTAGCAGCTGCGCTCAGAACATGCTCGCCAGGTTGAAGAGCTGGTTACCGACGTCGTCCCAGCCAATTGCCTGTGCGATAGCCTGTCCCGTCTCGAGCATGGAGGCGATTGGCCCGACCATCGTGGCCGGATCCCTCAAGAACGCGCTAGCCGTCAAGCTGATGTCGCCGAGGAATCCGAGGTCGTAGGTAGAGGTGCCACCAACCTCGAAGTCGAAGCCGAGGGCGTTAAAGAACGAGCCGGCTGGGCTGAACAACCCGCCCAGGTCGAGCTCGGGGGTCGTGCCGAGGATGGGAGGGATCCCCAATTCCTCGAGCAAGTTGTAGGCATTGCCGTACCCCTCGAAGAACGCGTTTGTGGAATTGATCGGCATATCCAGCAGATCGTTAAATGCCGTCGTGACGTCGCCGCCCTGGAGCGCATTGAAGATGTGGACGGTGTCGTCCAAGGTCTGCGCTATCGGGCTGACGATGGTGCCGAAAGTCCCCCACGCGACCCCGCTTGCCGGTGACCCCATGAGTTCGAGCAACGGCCGAATTTGGTTTTCCAAGTCGCTGTTGCCGAGAACAAGCAGATTCAGGAGGTCCAGGGTACCGAAGTTGATTGAGCCGAGGTCGATTGAACCGAGGAACCCGAGGTCGATTGAGCCGAGGTTCAGCACCAGCGGGAAGCCGTTTATCAGCCAGTTGAGCATGTCGGAATGGCCGCCCAACGTAAAGGTCGGGTCGATGTCGAGGCAGCCGATAGGGCTATAGCAAGCTCCAACGTCGAAGCCCGTCGTGATGGGTGTGCTGCTGAGCGAAGGAAGAAGGTACGGTGCCGAGCCGAAGGGATGGAACGGCTCGAACGGCGCCTTGAGCGCGTTGGTCAAGTTGGTCTGGATTTCGTTCGGAATGTCGCCGATTTGCGAGGGGTCGGTGAAGACGGTGCCGAGGTACCCGAGGAAGTTTTCGCCCACCTGCTGGGGTGCCGGAAACGGTGCACCGAGGAATGGATTCAGAATGTTGTTGGTGAAACTCGTGGACGCGTTGGTGAAGAGCTGCGCCAACGAGACGTCGTCGAAGCCGCCCGCGGTCAGCTGCACGGCTGCGGTCTCGGTCTGGATGTCGGGCACGGCTCTGACCACCGGTGTGGCGGCAATGAGGCTCGTGCCAACGAAGGCGACCCCTGCGGTTATCCATGGGCGACTGGTGAGTCGCATGGCTGCCTCCTCAACACGTGTCTAATTAAGAGGTAGACACTACCTGAGGAGAGACTGAGAATCTATGAGTTTCGCGCGAGAGGTTCGGGGCGGTCGCCGGCAGGGCTGACCGTATCGTTTTTGCGATGACCGGTATCGGCGACAAACTTCGCGCTCAGACGGTGGATACCGTGCTGGGAACAGTGCGGGTTCAAGTCGCGGGAATGGGCACGCCGATCATGTTCTGGCCCAGCTTGTTGATGACCGGTGACATGTGGCGCGGGGTGGCCGATCGTCTCGTCACGCACTCGCAGGTGGTCCTGGTCGACCCGCCGGGTCACGGTGGCAGTCAGTCCTTGACCGAAATGTTCACCTTCGGTGACTGCGCGCGGTGCGTTGCCGACATCCTCGACGGGCTCGGTCTCGATCAAGCGCACTTCGTCGGCAACTCGTGGGGCGGCATGATCGGCGCCACGTTCGCCGCGACTCATCCCGAGCGGATCGGCCGAGCGGTACTGATGAACTGCACCGCCGGCCGCGCCGGCATCAGTCAAAAAGCTCGATACGCGATGCTGCTTCGAATAGCGCAATGGCAGGGCGAGATAGGGTCGGCGCTTATCCGCTCGGTGCTCAAGGCATTCCTCGGGCCGACAACCTTGCGGGAGCGTCCCGACGTTGTGGCACAGGTTCGTTCAGCGGTGAAATCGGTCGATGTGCCGTCGGTTTCCTGGGCAGTCAAGAGCGTTGTTCCGGCCCGACCCGACCAACGGCCGTTGTGCGCCGGCATAACAACGCCCGTGCTCGTCGTCGCCGGCACTGAAGACGCCACGTTCGGCCCGCGAGAGGCGATCGCGATGGCGGACGCCATCCCCAACTCGGCGATCCGGGTGCTCGACGGGGTTGCTCACCTTGCCGGTCTGGAAAACCCCGCTCTGGTCAGCAATCTCGTCGATGAATTCCTGTTCGGCGACACCGCGACCGGTGAAAACAACTCAGACGCACGGTAATCGCGCTTGCGCGCCAATCACGTTGCGCCATGATGGCGATGTGGGCGACGACTCTTTCGACCGGCTGGTCGGGACGCTGGACTACACGATGTTCGTGGTGACGACCCAAGCCGACGGTCATCCGTCGGGTTGCCTCGTCGGCTTTGCCACCCAAACCAGCATGCAGCCCCCACGCTTTCTGGTCGGGCTGTCCAAGAACAACCACACCACGCGGGTGGCGGCGCAATCCGAATACCTGGCCGTGCATGTGTTGTCTCGCCGCCATATCGGGTTGGCGCACTTGTTCGGCGGCCAAACCGGCGACCAGGTCAACAAGTTCGAGCAATGCTCGTGGCGCACCGGCCCACAGGGGATGCCGATTCTCGACGACGCGGCGGCATGGTTCGTCGGCAAGACGCTCAACCGGTTCGACCTCGGCGACCACTTGGGTTACCTGCTGGAACCCGTCACAGGAGATGCCGGTGACGGCGCCGACGATCTGATCAGCTTCCACGACGTCGTCGATATGGAGCCGGGTCACGAGGCCTGACGCTGGGTTAGGTCTTGTCCTCGTTGGCCCGCGGGAATCCGCCGCCCTGCGGGAACAGCGGAAACACCACGTCGTCATTCTTTGCGGCGTCCCCGGCGGTCTTGTTGACCGTCGCCCCCCACACATTCCCGTCGGGCGACATCCGCAGTGCCCAGGCGTGCCCGTGGGTGTCTTTACGGACGACGTCAGGCGGGCCGGTGACGGCGCCGGTTCCCTGAGCGAGGTGCACAGCCACCGTTTCCTTGGTGTTGATCAAGTTGACCAGCACGGTGCCGTCCAACGCCGCGCAGCCGGCCACACCCGGCCGGTCCGGCCACGTCCACACGGTCGACACCTTCGAGTCCTTGGTAATGCGCTGCAATCGGTCGGCGGTCGGAGAGCGGTCGAGCACGTAGAGCGAGCCGTCGACGGGGTCGGTGCACAACCCGCCCCCGGCGCCAAGGCCGCTGAGCGCGGTGGTGGGCGGCGCCTGGTTGAGCGTCGTCGGCTGCTCGATACGGATGACTTTGCCCGCCAACGACGCAGGATCGGCGGCCATCGCCGGGTTGCCCGCATCGCCGGTGAGCACGACCAGAGTGGTGGGGCTGGTGAAGAGCAGCGCGCCGGTGTTGCCGGTGGCGCCTTTCGGGATCCCGGTCAAGATGTCCTTCGGGACATCGCCGTCGGCGACGCGGATAACCCGATTGTCGGTGGGCGTGCTGATGTAGGCGTACATCAGCCGGTCTTGTGGGTAGGTCGGTGAGAGCACGATGTCCATCAGCCCGCCGTCGCCGGCCGGGTCGACCGGGATGACGGTCTTCACCTTCGGCTCAGCGCTGACCGACACCTCTTTGACCGCACCGGTGGTCCGCTCGGCCACCAGCGCTGACTTGCTGTCAGGCTGCATGAGCAGGCCGCTGGTGCTCTCCAGGCAGCCCTGCATCGTCCCCGGCGCGGGGCACTTTTTGGGGAACGGCTTGTCAGGCAGCGGGGGCGGCGGGGGAGGCGTCGAACTCGGCCCCGGATGACGTTCGGGCTCGGTGGTGAACGGCTGCGACTGGGCATCGTTGAACTGCGCGCATCCGGACAAAACCAGCAGCGCCGAGCAGAGCACGGCCGCTCCGCGCCGCCCCGACCACCACGACTGCATAGCAGCCAGATTACGGATATCTCGGGTTGGCAGCCCCGACGGGGTAGCGCGCGTCTTTCGCATTTGCCCGCAAACAAGGAGCCGGATGGGCCGACGCGCCAGCCGGAACCGCGAAAGCGCCGCTCAAATCCCCGATTCGGACCGGATTGCCCTTACCCTGACACGAGTGACCAGTCAATCGAATGACACACGTTGGCAACGGCCGGAGGAATCCGCGACGCCAACTCCGGTGCGGCCAAGCTCAGCAAGTTTGGTCGACCCCGAAGACGACCTGCCGTCAGCCACTTATGCAGGCGATTTCGAGACGACCACGATCCCGCACTATGACTCCAACATCTCCAGCGATGCGCGCCCGGCCAGCACGGGGTACGGGCTAATCGGCGGCCAGGAGCCGTTGCCCTATCAGCCGCAATCCACCGGCCGGCACTCGGCGTTCGGCGGGGAGGACATCGACGAGCATGACGGCCACGACGGCCACGACGACGAGCGGGTGCGCGCCGCCGGCCGTCGCGGCACGCAGAATCTCGGTCTGCTGATCCTGCGGGTCGGGCTGGGTGCGGTCTTCGCCGCGCATGGGCTGCAGAAGTTGTTCGGCTGGTGGGGTGGACAGGGCCTCAACGGATTCAAGAACTCGCTATCCGACATCGGCTTCCAGCACGCCGACATCCTCACCTACTGCGCCGCCGGCGGCGAGATTGCCGCCGGGGTGCTGCTGATGTTGGGGCTATTTACCCCGCTGGCCGCCGCGGGTGTGCTGGCCTACCTGGTCAACAGCGTCCTCGCCGGGATGTCGGCCCAGCACCACGGCAAGTCGTTCCCCTTCTTCTTGCCCAACGGACACGAATACGAGCTCACCCTGATCGTGATGGCCGCCGCCGTGATCCTGGCGGGGCCCGGGCGCTACGGCTTCGATGCCGGTCGCGGGTGGGCGCGACGGCCGTTTATCGGGTCTTTTGCCGCACTGGTCCTGGGTATCGGTGCTGGTGTCGCCGTGTGGGTGCTTCTCAACGGCGCCAACCCGGTGACCTGAGAATCAGCCGTATGGGTTAGGTACGCGGCCGCCGCTGGCCTCCGTCAGTAGCGGCAGGGTTGCGAAGGTAACCGCAGGCAACCGCAACTGGCTGCCGTTTTTGAGCTGAGCGCGCGCCCAAGAGCCTTTGTTGAACCGCAGTCCGTCGATGTCTTCCCAGCGCACCGCGCGGCTGCCCAGCAGCGTGCGCACCGTCACGCCGTCTTGGTTGGCCTGCGTGCGAAGCCGAAAGATCAACGCCGACAAGACCACCGGAATGATCAGCAGCGGTGCAGTCGTCGGCCACGTCAAGACCGGCACCAGCAGCCCGAGAGCAAAAAAACCGACCGCGAAATGGGCCATCGGCGAAATGTTGATCACCACCGCGGGCGTTTCGGTCGAATCTTTCGCCACACCGGCATCATGTCATCTCTCGAGATTGCGCTGCTGTGCGATCTCAGCGCGGGTCTGGCCCGCGAACCCAAATTTGACTGCTGACCTGTGCGGAGGCTACCGTCGACCGTTATGCACAGCCGTGAAATGCTCGTAGTACTTGGTCGGCGCGTTGGTGGCTGAGCCCACGCCGGGATAGCTTTCGAGCACCAACGCGCAACCCTCGTGCAGCCGCTGAGCTGGCGGGGGTTTTTTGTTGCCAATGTTCTGACATCAACTATGAGGACCTAAAGAGGAACCAGTGAGCGCTCCCACTACGCGACCGCCGCAGCCGTCGCAACCCGTCAACGGCACGCGGGCCAAGCCGAAGACGCCTGCAAAGCAACCTAAACACGTTGCGCCACAACAACTCACCGGTGCGCAGTCGGTGATCAGGTCGTTGGAAGAGCTCGACGTCGACACCATCTTCGGCATCCCTGGCGGCGCCGTATTACCGGTCTACGACCCGCTGTTCGACTCGCAGAAGCTGCGCCATGTGTTGGTTCGCCACGAGCAGGGCGCGGGACACGCTGCCAGCGGATACGCACACGCCACCGGCAAAGTCGGCGTCTGCATGGCGACCTCGGGTCCCGGCGCCACCAACCTGGTGACTCCGCTGGCCGACGCGCAGATGGACTCCGTCCCGGTGGTCGCCATCACCGGACAGGTCGGCCGTGCGCTGATCGGCACAGATGCCTTCCAGGAGGCCGACATCTCTGGCATCACCATGCCGATCACCAAACACAACTTCCTGGTCCGCAGCGGCGACGATATTCCCCGGGTGCTGGCCGAGGCCTTCCACATTGCGGCCACCGGCCGCCCCGGAGCGGTGCTCGTCGACATCCCTAAAGACGTGCTGCAGGGCCAGTGCACGTTCAGCTGGCCGCCGCACATGGAGCTGCCCGGCTACAAGCCGAACACCAAGCCGCACAACCGGCAGATCCACGAAGCCGCCAAGCTGATCGCTGCGGCGCGCAAACCCGTGCTCTATGTCGGTGGCGGTGTCATCCGCGGCGAGGCCACCGAGCAGCTGCGTGAATTGGCCGAGCTGACCGGCATCCCGGTGGTGACCACGCTGATGGCGCGGGGCGCGTTCCCGGACAGCCACCCCCAGCACCTGGGCATGCCCGGGATGCATGGCACGGTGGCGGCGGTGGCGGGGCTGCAGCGCAGCGACCTGTTGATCGCGCTGGGCACCCGTTTCGACGACCGGGTGACCGGCAAGCTCGACTCGTTCGCCCCCGAGGCCAAGGTGATCCACGCCGACATCGACCCCGCCGAGATCGGCAAAAACCGAAACGCCGACGTGCCGATCGTCGGTGACGTCAAAGCCGTCATCACCGATCTGATCGAGGCGCTGCGCGACGACAGGGGTGCGGGCACCGCAGGAATCTCAGACATCGCCGCCTGGTGGGAGTACCTCGACGGGGTACGGGCCACATACCCGCTGAGCTACGGACCGCAAAGCGACGGCAGCCTGAGCCCCGAGTATGTGATCGAGAAGCTGGGTGAGATCGCGGGCCCCGAGGCCGTGTATGTCGCCGGGGTCGGCCAGCACCAGATGTGGGCCGCACAATTCATCAAATATCAAAACCCGCGCACGTGGCTGAATTCCGGTGGGCTGGGCACCATGGGTTTCGCCATACCGGCGGCCATGGGTGCCAAGATCGCTCGCCCCGATGCAGAAGTGTGGGCGATCGACGGCGATGGCTGCTTTCAGATGACCAACCAGGAACTGGCTACCTGCGCGATCGAGGGCGCCCCGATCAAGGTCGCGCTGATCAACAACGGCAACCTGGGCATGGTGC
>NZ_JBATXN010000071.1:0-4766 GCF_049673265.1 Mycobacterium sp.
GACCTGGGATGAAATCACCGACGTCCTGAAATCTCTTCCGGCGATGCCGGGCGGCAGCGTCGTCACCGTCGAACCCGGCGGGGCTGTCGAATTGTCCGGCCCGCCGCTCCACGGTGTGCTGCCGGCGATCGAGGCGATGACAAGCGACCGGGCCGTGCTGCGAACAGCTTTCGCCGGTGCCGGTCTGGGGCTGGTATTGCTCGGCGCGGATCCCCTGCGGCCGGCTCAGCGCATCAACCCGGGTGCGCGCTACCACGCGATGGAACAGTTCTTCAAAGCCAGCCATACCGGAGCGGCGGGCGCGGCGATGATGACCTCGACGGCGTCGGTTCAGGTCAATCTCGATGCCGGGCCCGCGACTGGTTGGGCCGACCGGGTGCGGCTGGCCCACGCGCTGGGCCCCACCTTGGTCGCAATCGCCGCCAATTCGCCGCTATTGGGCGGCAACTTCTCCGGCTGGCGATCCACTCGCCAGCGGGTGTGGAGCCAGCTCGACTCGGCGCGATGCGGACCCATCCTGACCGCCAGCGCCGACGATCCTGGCACTGACTGGGCGCGTTACGCCCTGAAGGCACCGGTCATGCTGGTGCACTCCCCGTCCAGAGAGACTGCGGAGGCGGTGATGCACTATCTGCCCTTCGCGGACTGGGCAGACGGCCGCGAGTTGCTCGGCGGTCGCCGCCCTACCGCCTACGACCTGGAGTACCACCTCACTACGTTGTTCCCGCCGGTGCGTCCACGCCAGTGGCTCGAAATCCGCTACCTGGACAGCGTTCCCAATGCCGTCTGGCCGGCAGTGGTGTTCACGCTGGTGACGCTGCTCGACGATCCGGTGGCCGCTGATATCGCTGCTGAAGCCGTCGAGCCCGTGGCCACCGCTTGGGATGTCGCTGCGCGGACCGGGCTTGGTGACCGGCGGCTCTACGCCGCGGCCAACCGGCTGGTGACCGTCGCCGCCGAACGCGTGCCGCCGGGGCTCAGCGAGGCGATGCTGGATCTGGTCGCCGCCGTCGAACGGGGCCGCTGTCCCGCCGACGAATTTTCCGACCAGGTGATCGCCAATGGCATCGCGGCTTCGGTCACCAAGCTGGCGCTAGGGGAGCCGTGACTTCAAGCGAGGCACTGGCCCGAGATCTGAGCCGGGCACGGGAGCGGACCCTGCGGCTGGTCGATTTCGACGACGCCGAACTTCGTCGCCAGTACGACCCGCTGATGAGCCCGTTGGTGTGGGACCTGGTGCACATCGGTCAGCAGGAAGAGCTGTGGCTGCTGCGCGGTGGCGATGCGGACCGGCCGGGGATGTTGCCGCGTGCCGTCGAAGACCTCTACGACGCATTCGTGCATTCCCGGGCCAGTCGCGTCGACCTGCCACTGCTGACCCCCGACCAGGCGCGGATGTATTGCCGGACCGTGCGATCGGCCGCGTTGGATGCCCTTGATGCGCTGCCCGACGAGCCGGGCCGCGACTTCCCGTTCGGGATGGTGGTCAGCCACGAAAACCAGCACGACGAAACGATGCTGCAAGCGCTGAATCTGCGCAGTGGTCCGCCGCTGCTGCCGGACACGTCCACGCTGCCGCCCGGCCGGCCGGGACTCGCCGGGACGTCGGTGCTGGTGCCGGGCGGTCCGTTCGTGCTGGGTGTCGACGGGACAGCCGAACCGTACTCGTTGGACAACGAACGCCCGGCCCACGTCGTCGATATCCCGGCATTTCGCATCGGACGAGTTCCGGTGACCAACGCCGAATGGCGGCAGTTCGTCGATGACGGCGGCTACAGCCGGCCACAGTGGTGGTCGGCGCGCGGCTGGGAGCACCGTCAAAGCACCGGCCTGACCGCGCCGCAGTTCTGGGCGCCCGACGGGCAGACTCGCACCCGGTTCGGTCGGGTCGAGGACGTCCCCGCCGACGAGCCGGTTCAGCACGTCAGCTACTTCGAGGCGCAGGCTTACGCCGCGTGGGCCGGCGCCCGGCTGCCCACCGAAACCGAATGGGAGAAGGCGTGCGCGTGGGATCCGGAAAGCGCTGCGCGGCGCCGCTATCCGTGGGGCGCCGACGCGCCGTCGGCTGCCCGCGCCAACCTCGGCGGCGAGGCGCTGCGCCCGGCACCTGCCGGTGCCTATCCGGGCGGGGCGTCGGCCTATGGAGTCGAGCAGATGCTCGGCGATGTCTGGGAATGGACCAGCTCATCGTTGCAACCGTGGCCAGGCTTCACACCGATGATTTACCAGCGTTATTCGCAACCATTTTTCGGCGGTGACTACCGGGTGCTGCGCGGCGGGTCCTGGGCCGTGGAGTCGGCCACACTGCGGCCCAGCTTCCGTAACTGGGATCACCCATATCGGCGGCAGATCTTTTCCGGCGTCCGGTTGGCGTGGGACGCCTGATGTGCCGACACCTCGGCTGGCTGGGACGGGAAGTCTCGGTCTCCTCGTTGGTGCTCGACCCGCCGCATGGTCTTCGGGTGCAGTCCTATGCTCCGCGCCGGCAGAAGTATTGCCTGTTGAACGCCGATGGTTGGGGCGTCGGGTTTTTCGACGGCGCGACGCCGCGGCGCTGGCGCAGCGTCGCACCGCTGTGGGGAGACGTCTCGTTCGATTCTGTCGCACCGGCCCTGCGCAGCCGCTGCGTGGTGGCGGCAGTGCGCTCGGCGACAGTCGGGATGCCGATCGAAGCCAGCGCGACCGCCCCGTTCACCGACGGGCAGTGGCTGTTGTCGCACAACGGGATTGTCGACCGAAGTGTGCTGCCAGCGGGTCTACGGATCGAATCGGTCTGTGACAGCGCAATTCTCGCTGCGCTGATCTTCGATCGGGGTATCGATGCATTGGGCGAGACCATCGTCAAGGTGGGCACCGACGATCCGAACGCTCGACTGAACATCATGGCGGCCAACGGTTCTCGGCTACTCGCCACGACCTGGGGCGACACCCTGTCGATCCTGCGTCGCGACGACGGGCTGGTGTTGGCCAGCGAGCCTTATGACGACCAGCCCGGCTGGGAAGACATACCGGACCGCCATCTGGTCGAGGTCACCGCCGACGGCGTCACCTTGACCGCAATGGAACACACGAAAGGATCTCGATGACGTTATCGCTGTGCAACCACCTGGCGGCGGACTCCGCATATCAGGCGCTGCGCCGTGACGTGCTCGACGGTCTTCGGAGTTCTCCGAAGTCGTTGCCGCCCAAGTGGTTTTATGACTCGGTAGGCAGCGACCTGTTTGACCAGATCACCCGGCTTCCCGAGTATTACCCGACACGCGCCGAGGCGGAGATACTGCGGGCCAGGTCGGCAGAGATCGCCTCGGTCGCCGGCGCAGACACTTTGGTCGAGCTTGGCAGCGGTACGTCGGAGAAGACCCGCACGCTACTGCAGGCGCTGCACGACGGCGGTGCACTGCGCAGGTTCGTGCCGTTCGACGTCGACGCGAGCATATTGTCAGCAGCCGCGACGGCCATTCAGCGCGAGTATCCCGATATCGAAATCGCCGCTGTTTGCGGCGATTTCGAAGAGCATCTGTCGGAAATCCCGGACGGTGGGCGGCGGCTGTTCGTGTTCTTGGGCTCGACGATCGGCAACCTCACCACTGAACCGCGGGCGGAATTCCTGGCGACATTGGCAGCGGTGATGAAACCGGGTGACAGCCTGCTGCTGGGCACGGATCTGGTCAAGGACGCCGGCCGGCTTGTGCAGGCCTATGACGACGCCGCCGGAGTGACGGCGCAGTTCAACCGCAATGTCCTAGCGGTGATCAATAGGGAACTGGATGCGGATTTCGACGTTGACGCCTACCAGCACGTGGCCCGCTGGAACGGCGAAGACCAGCGGATGGAGATGTGGCTGCGGGCCGAGAGCGCGCAGCGGGTGTCCATCGCTGCGTTGGATCTGACCGTTGAATTCGGTGCTGGCGAAGAAATACTCACCGAAGTGTCCTGCAAGTTCCTGGCCGACGCGGTGGCCGACGAGCTGGCCCGGGCGGGTCTGCGGCGTACCCGGTGGTGGACCGATGACGCCGGCGATTTCGGGTTGTCGCTGGCAATCAAGTGAGCGATAGCCTGGCCAGTTTGGGTGCGGCCTGGCGGGCAGCCCGACCGCCGGCGGCCGGTTTACACCTGGACAGCGCCGCCTGTTCGCGGCAAAGTTTCGCTGTGCTCGACGCCGCCGCCGCGCACGCGCGACACGAGGCCGAGGTCGGCGGATATGTTGCGGCCGATGCGGCCAAACCTGTTCTTGACGCCGGCCGCGCCGCCGTGGCCGCGCTGGCCGGGATGCCCGACGCAGACGTGGTTTTCACCACTGGGTCGTTGCATGCGCTGGATCTCCTGTTGGCCAGTTGGCCTGACGGTCGGACCCTGGCGTGTTTGCCGGGTGAATACGGGCCCAACCTGGCCGTGATGGCCGCGCACGGCTTTGCCCGCCGCCCGTTACCGACCGACGACCAGGGCCGGGTCGCGGTTGACGAAGCCGCCGCCGGCCTGGCCGCCGATCCGCCCGACCTGGTTCATTTGACCGCGGTGGCCAGCCACCGCGGCCTGGTGCAGCCACTGCACCAAATAGCCCAGCTGTGCAGGGATTTGGGTCTACCGCTGGTGGTCGATGCCGCCCAAGCGCTCGGGCAGGTGGACTGCGCTGCGGGCGCCGACGTGACCTACGCGTCGTCGCGCAAATGGATCGCGGGCCCACGCGGAGTCGGCGTGCTTGCCATACGCCCCAGCCTTATTCAGCGGCTGTGGCCGCGGCTGCCGTCGCCGGATTGGGTGTCATC
>NZ_JBATXN010000072.1:0-9826 GCF_049673265.1 Mycobacterium sp.
GGTGTCGTCGACCAAGGTTCGGACGCGGTGGAGGTTCAGGGTCTGTTCACCGTGTCCCTGGCAGAGCTGCGCAGCACATCCGAAGGAGTGCTGGCCGCACTTCTTCGTTGAGTGCCGAGGCTGATGAATATCGAACGTGGCCAACGTCATCCGTTGGTGGTGTGGGCGTGGAGCCTGCTGCGGCTGAAGTTCGTCGGGATCGCATTCGGCGCGTTGTTCTTCTGTCTGTCGTTGACGCCGTCGCTGCTGCCGCGGGACTGGGTCTTCCAGGGTCTGATCGGCGGCATCAACGCGGCGTTTGGCTACGGCCTTGGTGTGGTCATCGGCAACACCATCTACCGGGTGGTGCTCCGGGGTGCCCGGTGGTGGCCCCCGCCGGCGCGGGTGCTGTTCTGGCTCAAGGCCGCGGTCGTGGTGATCGCGCCGACGGCCAGTGTGCTGATGCTGATTCCGGCCGCCTCCTGGCAGCGGCAGGTGTCCGCGCTGATGGGCATCGAGGGCCCGACGACGCTGGGTTACATGCGGACGCTGATCGTTGCTGTCGTTGTCGGTGCGCTGTTGGTGTCGACGTTTCGGGTACTCATCGACGCCGTCAAGCTGCTGGCGCGAATGCTGATCAGACGATGGCACTTGCACGACGAGGTGGCGCTGTTCATCGGCACGACTATCGTTGTGGCGCTGCTGATCATGTTGTTCAACGGTGTTCTGGTCCGAGGATTCTTCGCGGGCGCCAACGCGGTGTTCCAGCCGCGGGATACCGCCACCGCAGCCGGTGTCTCGCAACCGATGCTCCCGGAAAAGTCCGGCAGCCCAGCGTCGTTGGCGTCCTGGGACTCGCTGGGCTTTCAGGGCCGCAACTTCGTCGCCAGCGGTCCGCACGCAGCTCAACTGACCCGGCTCAACGGCCGGCCCGCCAAGGAGCCCATCCGGGTGTACGCGGGACTGCACACCGCACCCGACGACCAAGGCCGACTGGCCACCGTCGTCGGCGAGCTCGAGCGCACCGGCGCGTTCACCCGCAAAATGCTGGTCATCGCGCCGACCACCGGCACGGGATGGATTGATCCGGTGGCGGCGGCCTCGCTGGAGATGATGTACAACGGCGACACCGCGATCGTCGGCGTGCAGTATTCCTACCTGCCCAGTTGGATCTCGTTCCTCGCCGACCGGCAGAAGTCCATGGATGCAGGCCGAATGCTGATCGACACGGTTCACCAACGCTGGCAACAACTTCCGCCAGACCACCGGCCAAAATTGGTGCTCTACGGCGAGAGCCTGGGCTCGATGGCCGGTCAGGCCGCGTTCGGGTGGCTGCCCGACATCCGTGCGATGGGCTTCGATGCGGTGCTATGGGTGGGGCCGCCACATGAAAGTCCGCTGTGGCATGCGCTGATCGTGCGGCGCGACCCTCACACGATGGAGGTGCAGCCGCGCTACGACAACGGGCGAACCGTGCGGTTCTCCGAAGCCAACGCTCCCGCAGACATCAGCGTGCTGGCTGGGCCGCCATGGCCGGGCACTCGTGTGCTGTTTCTGCAACACCCGTCCGACCCGGTCGTGTGGTGGTCACCGGATCTACTGTTCACCCAGCCCGAGTGGCTCATCGAGCCCCGCGGCCAGGACCGCACCGCGCTGATGCATTGGTATCCGGTTGTCACGTTTTGGCAAGTCAGCGCCGACCTGACTAACGCTGAGGGGGTGCCCGGTGGACACGGCCACAATTACAGCAACGACATCCTCGACGGCTGGGTCGCGGTGGCGCCGCCGGACGGCTGGACAGCAGCCGATACCGAGCGTGTGCGTGCTGCACTGAAACAGTCTGAAGCATGATGTGGCGCAATGCCTTTCGCCCTGCACGGGCGCTTGCGCTGGCCGCTGCACTGGTTGGCTGGAGCTTTGTCGGTCCCCGGCTGCCCGCCCGGGGCCGGTCGCCAGTGCAGGCCGGACTTGCCTGGCTGCTGGTTTTGCTGACGAGGGCGCAGCTTGGCCTGCGCCCACCACGACTGTGGTCGGGCACACGCCTGGGGCTGGTGGCCGCAGTGACGGCTGCGGCTGGAGTCGTGGTAGTGACAACCGTTCCAGCCGTGCGGCTTTCGATGCTCCGGCGGGAACTGCCAGCCTCGGCATCGACGTGGCTGGCGGTGCAGATACCGCTGGGTACGGTGTGGGGCGAGGAGGCGGCATTCCGTGCGGCGCTGGCCGCGGAAGCCGGCCGTGCTTTCGGCGCCTCCGGCGGTCGTCTGTTACAGGCCGTTGCTTTCGGCCTCTCCCACATCGCCGATGCGCGCGCGACCGGTGAGCCGGTGCTACCCACCGTGTTGGCTACCGGCGGCGCGGGTTGGGTATTCGGTTGGCTGGCCGAACGGTCCGGCAGCTTGAGCGCGCCGATGCTGGCGCACTTGGCGATCAACGAGTCCGCCGCGGCCGCAGCCCTGACCGCTCAGCGGCGCTCGCGCTAGTCGGCAGTCGTCGGAACGTCGCGGCTGTCGAAGGCCAGCTTGTGCGGCTCGGTCTCGGTGTCGTCAATACCGAAGCTGATGATGCGCCGCGGGGTGATGCGCAGGATCGCGGTGTCGATCCCCTCGCCGCTGGGTTCGGTGCGCTTCTCGGCGGACTCGGCTTGTTCAGCGGTCCCTCTGATTTCCAGGCAGCGCACCCGCCACGGGTTGCGGGACACAATGTCGTCGATCACCAGCGCAACGGTGTTGTTGGAAGCCACGTTGCGGAACTTGCGGCTTTTCGACATCCGGTAACCGTAGATGTCCAAGGTGCCCAGATCTTCGTTGTAGGTGAAGCCGACCGGACTGTTCTGCAGGGTGCCGTCGGGTTGGATGGTCGCCAACCGGGCGAGATCGGCGGCCTTCATGTACTCAATTTCGTGCGGTTTGAACGACATACAACCCACGCTAGAGTCTCAACTTCGGTTGAGGTCAAGGGTGAGACCCTATACCGATGGCCCGCAGTCGAGCCGATCCGGTTAAGACCCGCGACGCCGTCCGGGTTGTCGAAGCCTGGCTACGCGACGACACCAGGCCGGCTCCGAGCCGAGTGGATCTGGCGGCAGCGGTTCGGCTCACCGCGCGCACCTTGGCCGAGCAGGCGCCCGGCGCCAGCGTCGAGGTCCGCATTCCGCCTTTTGTTGCAGTGCAGTGCATTCCCGGGCCCAGGCATACCCGCGGCACGCCACCCAACGTGGTCGAGACCGATCCGCGAACCTGGCTGCTGCTGGCAACCGGGTTGCTGGACCTGACCGATGCCAGCGCCACCGGGGCGCTGCGACTGTCCGGCTCGCGGGCCGGCGAGATCCAGACCTGGCTGCCGCTGGTGGGCTTGGCCGGTTAGGCCCCCTGCTGCGCCCGGCCAATCGGTGAGTTGTGTGACATATGTGACAGCTGGCACCCGGTGGGGCCGTTTGGCCAGGAATAATGCTCTGGACGTGACGCAACACGCCCGCCCGATTCGGTCACATCACCGTCGCTTCCGTAGACTGCGTTACGTCACCAAACCGCCCCCCAGGGAGCCGCCCGACCGTGACCGCCCACGCAGACGTAGCCTCAGGGCATCTAGAAAACCCGCCCGGCGAAGAATGTGGTGTATTCGGCGTATGGGCCCCCGGCGAAGAAGTCGCCAAACTCACCTACTACGGGCTCTACGCGTTGCAGCATCGCGGCCAAGAGGCCGCCGGCATCGCCGTCGCGGACGGGTCGCAGGTGCTGGTCTTCAAGGATCTCGGCCTAGTCAGCCAAGTTTTCGAAGAGCAGACGTTGTTGGCCATGGAAGGCCACGTCGCGATCGGGCACTGCCGATACTCCACCAGCGGCCAAACCACGTGGGAGAACGCACAGCCGGTGTTCCGCAACACCGCGGCCGGCACCGGGGTGGCGTTGGGGCACAACGGCAATCTGGTCAACAGCGCCGAGCTCGTCTCCCGCGCCCGCGAAGCGGGATTGGTCAACACCAGGGTTCCGGGCGCCGCCACCACCGACTCCGACATGTTGGGCGCATTGTTGGCGCACGGCGCAGCCGATTCGAGCCTGGAGCAGGCCGCACTCGAACTGCTACCGACGGTGCGCGGCGCGTTCTGTCTGACGTTCATGGACGAGAACACGTTGTACGCCGCACGCGACCCATACGGCGTACGCCCGCTGTGCCTGGGACGACTGGACCGCGGCTGGGTGGTCGCGTCCGAGACCGCCGCGTTGGACATCGTCGGGGCCTCGTTCGTTCGCGACATCGAGCCGGGGGAGTTGTTGGCCATCGACGCCGACGGCGTCCGGTCGACCCGCTTCGCCAACCCCGAGCCCAAGGGCTGCATTTTCGAATACGTCTACCTGGCACGACCTGACAGCACGATCGCCGGCCGGTCGGTGCACGGCGCCCGGCTCGAGATCGGCCGTCGGCTGGCCCGCGAATGCCCGATTGACGCCGACCTGGTGATCGGTGTTCCGGAGTCCGGCACACCAGCCGCCGTCGGCTACGCGCAGGAGTCCGGCATCCCCTTCGGGCAAGGCCTGATGAAGAACGCCTACGTCGGACGCACCTTCATTCAGCCGTCGCAAACCATCCGTCAGCTCGGTATCCGGCTGAAACTCAATCCCCTCAAAGAGGTGATCCGCGGCAAGCGGCTCATCGTCGTCGACGACTCGATCGTGCGGGGCAACACCCAGCGCGCCCTGGTCAGGATGCTGCGGGAGGCCGGCGCCGTCGAGGTGCATGTGCGCATCGCCTCGCCGCCGGTGAAATGGCCGTGCTTCTATGGCATCGACTTCCCGTCGCCAGCTGAGTTGATCGCGAACGCGGTCGAAGACGAAGACGAGATGCTCGAAGCGGTGCGGCATGCCATCAACGCCGACACGCTCGGCTACATCTCGCTGCGTGGTCTGATCGCCGCGACCGAGCAACCCACCTCGCGGCTATGCGCGGCCTGCTTCGACGGCAGCTACCCGATCGAGTTGCCCGGCGAGACTGCGCTGGGTAAGAACGTCGTCGAGCACATGCTCGCCACAACCGCGCGGGAAGCCAAGCAGACCGACATCGCCGCCCGCGAAGCATCGCCGGAGGCGGAGCAGGCCTCGGTGCTGCGCCATCCTTAACTCAGCGCACCGGTGGCCGATACCCGTGTTTCGGCGCCGACCGGTAGCCTTTACCGACAATGGCCGACCTTAAAAAGAAGTCCGGAAAAGACCCGTCTTCGATATCTGACCCGGGCGTCACCTATGCCTCGGCCGGAGTGGATATCCACGCCGGGGATCGCGCCGTCGAATTGTTCAAGCCCTTGGCGTCCAAAGCCACCAGACCCGAGGTGCGCAGCAAGCTTGGCGGATTCGCCGGATTGTTCGCGCTCCGAAGCGATTACCGCGAACCCCTGCTGGCGGCATCAAGCGACGGCGTGGGCACCAAACTGGCGGTCGCACAGGCGATGGACAAGCACGACACCGTCGGCCTGGACCTGGTGGCAATGGTGGTCGACGACTTGGTGGTCTGCGGCGCCGAGCCACTGTTCTTGCTGGACTACATCGCCTTGGGCCGCATCGTGCCGGAACGGCTCAACGCGATCGTCGGCGGAATCGCCGAAGGTTGCATGCGCGCCGGTTGCGCGCTACTCGGCGGCGAAACCGCCGAGCATCCCGGTCTGATCGAGCCGGACCACTACGACATATCAGGCACTGCGGTCGGCGTGGTCGAAGCCGACGACGTGCTGGGGCCCGACCGGGTCAAGCCCGGCGACGTCGTCATCGCGATGGGGTCGTCGGGCCTGCATTCCAACGGATACTCGCTGGCCCGCAAGGTGTTGTTGGAGATCGACCGGATGAACTTGGCCGGTTACGTCGAAGAATTCGGCCGCACGCTCGGCGAAGAGTTGCTCGAGCCGACCCTCATTTTTGCCAAGGACTGCCTGGCGCTGGCCGCCGAAACCCAGGTCCGGACGTTCTGCCACGTCACCGGCGGCGGATTGGCCGGCAATCTGGAACGCGTCATCCCGAACGGGCTGCTAGCGGAGGTCGACCGCGGCACTTGGACCCCGGCGCCGGTCTTCGCGATGATTGCCCAGCGCGGCAGGGTCTCCCGCGCCGAGATGGAGAAAACCTTCAACATGGGTGTCGGCATGATCGCCGTGGTGGCACCGGAGGACACCGACCGGGCTTTGGCGATCTTGACCGCGCGGCATTTGGACTGCTGGGTGATCGGCGCAATCAACAAAGGCGGGAAAGAAAGCCCGCGGGCCAAGCTCGTGGGGCAGCACCCGCGGTTTTAGAAAAGTCGGCTTTGGGCCGACGAAAATGTGGGCCAATACCGGCCAGAAATGGCCGCAGGTGGAGCCGAAAAGTCTCAGCGGCGCCAGTTGTCTTCGGCACTCCAGGGGTCTTCGCCGTCCTGCTGGTCGGCGTCGTCGTCGTCCGACCCGGAAAGCTCGCGCTGAAGCCGATCGAAATCGGTCTGCGGTGAGCTGTATTTGAGTTCACGAGCAACCTTGGTCTGCTTCGCCTTAGCCCGGCCACGGCCCATGGGGGAACCCCCTCGCGCAATAACGGAGCGGCCCAACGAGTAGGCGGCTCCGATCTTTGTCTTTATTGTCCTGCCGACAGCTTACCGTGCCCGATGGTTGTGCGCTGTTGCGCCCCGCACCCCGCGCAGATGGTCATCGCGCCGTTCCTCGTAGTCGCTCGACGGCTACCCGACCGGCGCCGGGCCCATCGACGGGCGGCAGCGAGTCGGCGTCGATCACCGCGGGAACCTCGGCGTCACCGCCGGTGATCAGCTCGGTCTTGGCCGGTATCCCCCGCTTGAGCAATGCCAGCGCCACCGGGCCTAGATCGACGTGCTCGACCACGGTGCCAACCCTGCCCACGGCGCGACCGCTCGCCAGCACCGCGTCGCCGGTAGCGGGCCGGTCCGCCGACCCGTCCAGGTGCAACAACACCAGCATCCGGGGCGGCTTTCCCAGGTTGTGCACCCGTGCGACGGTCTCCTGACCGCGGTAGCAGCCTTTGTCGAGGTGGACCGCGCCCAGCCCCGGACCGCCGATCCAACCCACTTCGTGCGGGATCGTGCGTTCGTCGGTGTCGACGCCGAGCCGTGGGCGCACGGCCGCGGCCCGGTGCGCCTCGTAGGTCCACACCCCGGCCGGGCGGAGACCCGCCTGGGTCAAACGGCGCTGTAAGTCGGCGGACTCGGATCGGTCGACCAGCACATCCAGCTCGACTTGGCCCGGTTGCGCCCCGATCATCCGGCGCACAAAGCCATTACCGGTCATCGGCACCGCGGTCATCTCGGCGGGCAACGCATCCAGTCCCAGCGCGTTGAGCACTGCTGGTTCGCCGAGTTTCGGCCCCAGCAGCGAGAGCACGGCCAAATCGGCGGCGCAAGGAGTGACGTCCGACCAAAACACCATCTTGCGTAGGTAGTCCAACAGCGGCTCGCCCCGCCATGGCTCGGTGTCGAGATAGCTGACGCCGCCGATCTCGGTTTGGATCCAGTGATCCTCGACCCGCCCCTGCCCGTCCAGGCTGAGGTTTTGCGTGCTGGCGCCGTCGGGGAGTTCGCTGACATGTTGGCTGGAGATGTTGTGCAGCCAGGTCTGCCGGTCGGCGCCGGTCAACGTGAGCACACGGCGGTGCGAACGATCGACCAGCACCGCGTCGGTTTCAGCCGTCCGCTGCTCGCCCAGCGGGTCGCCGTAATGCCAGATCGCGCCGGTGTCGGGACCGGAGTCGGGGGCGGGGACGGCGGACACACACCAACTCTACGGGTCCTTAACCGCTGGGCCTTCTGGTGGCGACCCGCAGCGCCCGGCTTCGCCGCGCTCGCGATCGCCACTAAGCTTCTGGTCCATGACAGACCACCTGGGCGTGGTCGTCACGCTCGACGGCGAGGTACATCCGCCGGGATCGCCACTCCTGTTCGCCGATGATCTCGCCGCGGTGCGGGGCGACGGCGTATTCGAGACGTTGCTGGTCCGCGACGGTAAGCCGTGCCTGATCGAGGCCCATCTGGGCCGGTTGAGCCACTCGGCGAAACTGCTGGATCTGCCGCAGCCGGACCTGCCGGGCTGGCGGCACGCGATCGACCTGGCGGCGCGGCAGTGGGCGGCGGACACCGCCGGCGAAGCCGCGATGCGGCTGGTCTACAGCCGCGGTCGAGAACGCGGTTCGACGCCCACCGCCTACGTGACCGTGAATCCGATCGCCGACCGGATAGCCGCCGCCCGTCGCGACGGCGTGGCGGCGGTGACCCTGCCCCGCGAGTTGCCTGCGACCGGTGTCGAGGCGATGCCCTGGCTGCTGGCCGGCGCCAAGACACTCTCCTACGCCATCAACATGGCCGCCCTGCGGCATGCCGCCGCCCACGGCGCCGGTGACGTCATTTTCGTCAGCTCGGACGGCTATGTCCTGGAAGGCCCTCGGTCGACGGTGGTGATCGCGGTCGGTGCCGCAGCAGCCGGCGACAGTGTGTGCCTGCTGACTCCGCCGCCCTGGTATCCGATCCTGCGCGGCACCACGCAGCAGGCGCTGTTCGGGGTGGCTCGCGCCAAGGGCTACGACTGCGACTATCGCGCCTTGCGTGTGGCTGATCTTTTTGCAGCGCAAGGAATTTGGTTGGTGTCGAGCATGACGCTGGCAGCTCGCGTCCATACCCTCGACGGCCGGGTACTGCCGAGCGCACCGATGGCGACCGAGTTCGCCGAGCTTGTCGACGCGGCCATCGTCAGCGATCGCTGAAATCGGTTGTCGGCGCGACGCTGAGCGGGTACGGTCGGCCGTACACAGGGAAGGAGGTGGTCCGCGAATTGATAGCTCAATGGACTTGTGAGGTGGCTGCCCGCTAGCAGCACCGGGCGAGGAATCACCTGCGCGCGCTGGCGAATTCCCCGCAGTCACCCAGCCCCCGAGCCTCCGGTCTGTCCAACCAGGAACTATGGCTCGGGGGCTGCCCATTTCCTGAGGTCTGGCCCCGAACTCCAAACACGCTCTGCGGCAGCTGATATGGGGACGACCCCGTTACGGCGCCACCTTGGCGGCCATCTGGTCAGCGATCTGCACGGCCTCGTTGGTGATGTTCGTGCCGCACGCGACGACGTCGATGACCACATGAGACACCGCGCTCAAGACCCGCTGGCACGCCCGGCCGTCAGCGATTGCCTGCGTGCGCCGCTGCACCAGCCTCGGCGGCGCGCCGTTGAGGTCGGCGAAGGTCCACGGGGTGGTCTGATTACCGTCGTTCACCGTCACGGTTTGGCCACCACAAGCACTCCAACTGCCCGCGGATGTCCTGACGAACTCGCGGGCGCTTTGGGGGGTCGGGAATCCGACCGCGGCTTCCAAGACCCGCTTGGGCGCCTCGGTCGAGCGAAACCCCTGTCCCTGCACGGCGGTGAAGCCGCTGCCCTGGTAGGCCGCAGCCTGGATGGGTTCGAACGCGCCGAGACACGTCCCGTTCGACGGCATATTCGGCGAGGTGAGCATCTGACTGGTCTGGATATTTTGCTCCAGATTCGCCGCGCCCATCGTCGTGGTGAGGTCTGCTGCGCCGAGCAGAACCGCAGCCAAGTCGCTGGGCGGCGCACTGGCTGGCCCCGGGGCCGAGGATGGCGTGGGGCCCGACTGACTCGGCTGGCCGGTGAAGAACAGCACAGCCGCCACGATCGCGACCACGACCGCCAGCCCGGCCGCGCCCGCGATCAGCCACCGCTTGCGCGACGGCTGGGCGTCTTCAGTGGGCGCAACACTCGGCCGGGTGGGCTCAGGCCGTGGCGCGACGGTCTTCGGCGGCTGCGGTGGCGGGGCGGCGGGCGCCGTCCGCGATTCGGTTGGCGGCGTTGCGGGGG